>DXAV01000047.1 GCA_019116805.1 Candidatus Bacteroides merdavium
AACCATCGCTTTCATGGTTGGCGGAGTGGGGGCCTTGATGCTTCTGTCCGGCTGTTCCGAGGTACGTACAGCTTCGGAAGATTCCTTCCTCCGTTCCGACTACTATACCCGAGGTATCGGCGTCTATCCGGGCTGTCCGCAAGAAGATTTCTCGCCCGAGCTGTTGCCCGACCGCGACCAATATCGTAACCTGGCCCTCCTGCGTGCCACATACCAGTCATCGGCTTATGATTACAACCTGACTTCGCAATTGCTGACCGACGGCATCGTGACCGGCCAGGCTCCCCAGTATTTCGACCTCCGGACCGCTGAAGGAAGTGCGCCCAAGCGGGAGCGGGAGTGGATGATAGACGGAGGACCTTATTCGCGTAACACTGTGCGCGGTGAGGAGGCCTTTTTTTCGTTCGATATGTACCATTACAGTAAGACCATCGGCCGTGCGGTGGTGACCGGTACCCTGATTTACGACGACAAGGCGGCTCAGGGCGGTTACGAAATGACGTGGGAGGCCTCGAACGACGGCAAGAACTGGACCGTGCTGGCTGTGAACAAGGGAGCCGGACTGCCCGGCAAGGCCCGTTCCGGACGGGTGGAAGTGAACGACCCCAACAAGCAGACCGGTACCGTATCCATGCCGATGCGCCGGCTGCAGGAAACGTTCGACTTTACCAACACGGCGGCCTATGCTTCCTACCGCATCCGCCTGCGGATGAAAGGTGCCTATGAGTGGACCTTCCACGAAGTGGACTTCTCCAATGCCGACGGAGCGGTGGACCTGAAACCCTCGCAATTCTTCACCAGTACCTGGATGAGTGCCACGGCAGGCGAGGAGTGGGTCAGTGTGGACCTGGGTTCGCATTCGGAGTTCGACAAGGTCATCCTCCACTGGGTGAACAAGGCCGTCAGGGGAAGCATCCAGACTTCGGACGATGCTGTGACCTGGACTGACGCGGCTCCGTTGCCCGGCGGTGAGGGGCTGACGGACGAGATAGTTCTTCAGGGCAAGGCCCGCTACGTGCGTGTCTGCATGGATCAGTCGGCCGACGGCGGACGTTATATTCTGAGCGAACTGGAGGTGATGGGGCGTGGCGGACTGCTGCCCCGTGCGGCAGCCATGCCCGAGGCAACTGGCGGACGGCTGACGCTTTCGGGCGGTGGCTGGCAGTTGCAGCGCGCTTCCGAGGTACAGGCCGGCGGTGTGGAAATCGCTTCGCCTGCCTACAAGGCCGAAGGATGGGTGACAGCTACGGTACCGGGCACGGTGCTCACTTCGTACAAGAACGTGGGAGCCTTGGCCGACCCCAATTATGCCGACAACCAGCTGATGATATCCGAGTCATTCTTCAACTCTAACTTTTGGTACCGTAACGAGTTCCTGGTGCCGCAGTCGTTCAAGCGCGACCGCGTATTCCTGAACTTCGACGGTATCAACTGGAAGGCCAATGTCTATTTGAACGGAAAGCAGGTAGGTCGTCTGGAGGGAGCCTTCATCCGTGGCAAGTTCGACGTGACGGACTGCGTAAAGGAAGGTACGAATGTGCTGGCCGTAGAAATTATAAAGAACGCGCATATCGGTGCCATCAAGGAAAAGAACAAGCAGAGCACAGACTTCAATGGCGGTATTCTCGGTGCGGACAACCCCACGTTCCATGCCACTATCGGCTGGGACTGGATACCTACCATGCGCGGACGTAACATCGGTATTTGGAACGACGTCTTCCTGACAACAACCGGCAAGGTGACCGTGCAGGATCCCTACGTGCAGACCCAGCTGGCTCTGCCCGATACCACACAGGCCCGTCTGACAGCCGAGGTGGTGGTGAAGAATCACGACGGAAAAGAGGTGAGCGGCGTATTGTCCGGCAGGGTGGGCGATGTCACTTTCGAACAACCCGTGCAGCTGAAGGCCGGCGAGGAACGTACGGTGGTGTTCGATGCCGACCGTTTCCCCCAGCTTCAGGTGAAGAATCCCCGTCTGTGGTGGCCCAACGGTTACGGTACACCTTATCTGTATGATGCAAACTTTACGTTCAAGGTGGGTGAGGAAGTATCCGATGCCCGCGACTTCAAGGTGGGTATCCGCCAGATGACGTTCAACGAAGACGGCGGTGTGCTGAACCTCTACGTCAACGGACGCCGTTTCATCGGCCGTGGCGGTAACTGGGGTTTCAGCGAATCGAACCTCAACTACCGCGGACGCGAATACGAGACGGCTGTTGCCTATCATGCCGACATGAATTTCACCATGCTGCGCAACTGGGTGGGCATGATCGGCGACGAAGAACTGTATGACGCCTGCGACAAGTACGGCATCATGATCTGGCAGGATTTCTGGCTGGCCAATCCCGCCGACGGTCCCGATCCCTACTATCCCGACATGTTCATCGCCAATGCCGAAGACTATGTGAAGCGCATCCGCAGCCATGCTTCCATCGGCCTCTACTGCGGCCGTAACGAGGGCTTCCCGCCCGAGACCATCGACAAGACCCTGCGCCGCATTGTGAAGGAAGAACATCCGGGAATGCATTATATCTCCAGTTCGGCGGACGATGTAGTGAGCGGTCACGGTCCTTACCGCATGTTGCCTGCCAAGACCTACTTCACGCTGGAAACCGGCAACGATAAGTTCCACAGCGAGCGCGGTATGCCCAATGTGCTGACCTACGAAAGCTTCCTGCGTACCTATTCGCCCGAAGGCATCTGGCCGCAATCCAATCAGTGGGGCATGCACGACTATACGCTGGAGGGAGCACAGGGTGCCACGTCGTTTAATGAGATTATCGCCATTGGCTACGGACAGCCCGAAAACGCGAAAGAATTTGCCGACCTGGCTCAGTGGGTGAACTACGACGGCCATCGTAGCCTCTTTGAGTCGCGTAGCAAGAACCGCATGGGACTGCTGATGTGGATGAGCCATTCGTGCTGGCCTTCGATGGTATGGCAGACCTACGACTACTATTTCGAACCGACAGCCGCCTATTTCGCCATCAAGAAGGCTTCCGAGCCGCTGCACATCCAGTGGAATCCGGCTACCGACGAAGTGGAAGTGGTGAACTATCATGCCGGACTGCGTCCCAGTCTGAAAGCCCGTGTACAGGTGCTCAACATGGATGCTACCCTGGCTTGGGAGAAGGAAACGACGGTGGATAGCCGTGAAGACACAACCGAGAAGTGTATCAAGCTGGAATTCCCCGACGGGTTGAGCCAGGTACACTTCATCAAGCTGACGCTGGAAGAGAACGGAAAGACTGTTTCCGAGAACTTCTACCATCGCAGTAAGGTGGAGAACAACTATCAGGAGTTGAAACAGCTTCCGAAGGTTTCCTTGCGTACGCAGACTCAATATGAGAAGGGAGATGACGGTAAGTGGAAGGCAGAGATAACGGTGGAGAACCGTTCTCAGACTCCGGCTCTGATGGTTCGTCTGAACATTGTCGGCGACAAGGACGGCAAGCAGTTCCTCCCCATCTTCTATTCCGACAACTACTTTGCGTTGTTGCCGGGCGAGACGAAGGTGGTACACGTACACTGGAAAGATGTGGACACGCGTGGAAACGCGCCTTTGCTGAAGGTGTCAGGCTATAATGTAGTAGAATAAAAATATGTGGTTACAACTGATTGTCGTATTGGCAGCCATCATCATCGGTGCTCGTCTGGGTGGTATCGGACTGGGAGTGATGGGTGGTTTGGGATTGGCTTTACTCTGTTTTGTGTTCGGACTTCAGCCCACCGCCCCACCCATCGATGTGATGCTGATGATTGTGGCCGTCATTTCGGCAGCCTCGTGTATGCAGGCTGCCGGCGGGCTCGACTATATGGTGAAACTGGCCGAGCGTATGCTGCGCAAGCATCCGTCCCGCGTCACGCTGCTGAGTCCGCTTGTCACCTATCTGTTTACTTTTGTGGCAGGGACGGGACATATAGCCTATTCCGTACTGCCTGTGATAGCCGAAGTGGCGCGTGAGACGAAGATTCGCCCAGAGCGCCCACTGGGTATTGCGGTCATCGCTTCGCAGCAGGCCATTACGGCCAGTCCTATCTCAGCGGCTACGGTAGCCTTGCTGGGGATGTTGGCCGGCTTCGACATCTCTTTGTTCGACATCCTGAAGATTTCCGTTCCCGCCACCCTGATAGGAGTGCTGGTGGGAGCCTTCTGTTCGATGAAGGTGGGTAGGGAACTGGCGGACGATCCCGAATACCAGCGTCGTCTGAAGGAGGGCGTGATAGAAAACCGGTTGGAGGAAACCGCTTCATCGTTCGATGTCCGGAAAGCCCGCATATCGGTGGGAATATTCCTGCTGGCCACTTTCCTGATTGTGCTGTTCGGTTCGGTTGATGCCTTGAGGCCTGTATTTCCGTCGGGTGGGAAAAACGTGCCGCTCGACATGCCGTCCATCATCGAAATCATCATGCTCAGCACGTCGGCCCTCATTCTGCTTGTCTGTCGGATCGATGGTATCAAGGCTGTGCAGGGGAGCATCTTCTCGGCAGGTATGCAGGCGATGATTGCCATTTTCGGCATTGCCTGGATGGGCGATACGTTTATTGCCGGTAACCTGGCTTCGCTGACTACTTCCATCGAGCACGTTGTCCAGTCGATGCCCTGGCTGTTCGGAGTGGCTTTGTTCGTCATGTCCATCCTGCTTTACAGTCAGGCGGCTACCATCCGCGCGGTGGTTCCTTTGGGCATAGCGCTGAGTATATCTCCCTGGATGCTGATTGCACTCTTTCCGGCGGTGAACGGCTATTTCTTCATACCCAATTATCCGACGGTAGTGGCAGCCATCAACTTCGACCGTACAGGAACGACCCACATCGGGAAATACATCCTTAACCATTCCTTCATGATGCCGGGAATGGTTTGTACCGTCGTAAGTATTTTGGTAGGACTGTTGCTGATATGGTTGTAGAAAAAGTGATGAAACTAAAAATTATCTTCGACGATTGTCTTGAATTGTCCCCATACCCGATGGTTGCGGTAGATGGACTTGCAGCCGGAGGGTACATGCAGAACACATGATTCGAACAGCGGCTCGGCTCCGACAAACGCTTCTGCATGACAGACGGGGGGAAAGTCGGTAGCCTTGACATACAGGTGTTGCAGGGAACTGCAACCATCCAGCCAATATTCGGATAGGTAGGACGTTTTCGTTCCTAAAGTCAGGGAAGCCAACTCTGTACAACCTTGGAAACATCCGTTGGGAATGAGGCTGACAGCATCGGGCAGGACTACGCTCTCCAAACTGGAAGCGGTAAAGGATCCCTGTCCGATTTCTGTTATGGAAGCTAGCAGGTCAATGCCTTGCAGGCGGCTGTTTCGGAAAGCATATTCGCCGATGGCAGTGACTGTAGGCGGAACCTGATACGTTGGGTCGGCCTTTCCTTCGGGATACCATATCAGCGTAGTCATGTCTTTATTGAACAAGATGCCGTCAGCACTGCTGAAAGCCGGATTGGTGGACGGGACTTCGAACGCGGTCAGGCCGCTGCATCCGACTGAAGGGGCAAACTCCTCCAGTTGTGACAGGAAACGGAGTATGGAGAGTGACGGGCAGTTTTCGAACGCATTTTCCTCAACGGCGGTTGTTCCTGCTGGAAGTGTCAATTCCTGCAGCCAAAGGCAGTGGGCGAACATGCCGCGGCTTACAATGTCGTCTGCCGTATAGCGTTGCCCGTCGTAGCTCATACCTCCGGACACGATGGACGCGTCGTTCAGGTTCAGGACCTGCAGCCGTCCGGGCGTTTCGTTTCCGTTGATGTCTGTTCCCATAATTTCGCGCAGGTATCGGATATCTGTTCCGTTTAGCGGACCGGCTATGTTGAGGCTGGGAAACTGGTATTTCTCGTTTTCGTCTATGGCTTCGGACAAGGTACCTGCCTGTGTCAGGATAACAGCCTGTCCGGTACGGAAATGATAGACCTCGCTTCGTGTTTCACCGATGGAGTTGGCGGCATATGCCTGGATGCAGTAGTCAGTTTCCCGTTGCAGGCCGCTGATGCGTGCGCTCAGTCGGTCGGCTCCCGTTGCCTGCAGGCTGATTTGCTGTTGGTCGTTTTCTCCTTGTTTGTAATAATAGAAACCGGTAGCGGTGATGTCTTCTCCTCCGTCATCCAGTATCGTATATTCCAGGGTGATGCTGAGCGGGCCTTGGTTCAGCATGGTCAGTTCGCTGATGGCTGGCACAACGTTGGGCTGCGTCGTGAAAGTCAGAACTTCGCTCCGGACCTGACTTTGGTCATTTCCGGCTTCAAGGCAATAGTGATAGGTCGTTCCCGGCTTCAGTCCGTTCAGGCTGGCGGTCGCTTTCAGCTCTTCTGCCGGGCAGGACACTTCTTCGCTCATCTCGGCTGTGCTGCCATAGCGGAAACGGATCCAGCGGACGGTTCCGTCGCCGTTGGGGATTACTTCGCCGCTCAGCTGGGCCGTGGTTCGTGTGATGGCTTCCGCCTCGTTCAGCGTGAGGGTGGGTGGCAGGCTCGTCGGATTTTCGTCCTCACGGCAGGCGATAGTCAGTACCAAGGCCAGCAGGAGAATAATCCGATGGTATGTTTGCAAACGTGAGGTCATAATTCAATCGGTTTAGAAGTTGATACCCAGGCCGACGGCGGCTTCCCAGTACCGGCCTTGAATGGTCATGACACCTGCCGAAACGGCTATGCGGTAGAAACGGTAAAGACAACCGGCTTCGGCACTGAGCCCCCGTCTGGAATAGTCTCTGTTGCGTAACAGAGTTCCGTTGTCCTGCTCCCAGGCCAGATTCCGTTGTCCGTATCCCAGACCTTCGTATAGGCAGAAGTCACCGACGATGCGGTGGATGCCTCCGGCCATCAGCATCCATCGGCCATTTTCTGTCCGCCCCGTGTAATAGGGAGCCTCGGTTGCTCCGGTAGAGATGCCGTTGCGGTCGCATTCACCCTCGGTGCGGGGCATGGCGTGGAAGTCTTTCTGTGCCATGAGGTAAGCTCCATGACGCCTCATGAGGGCTATGCGGAGTCCGGCTGAGGGACCGTCGCCTTGCAGGCCCATATTGATCAACAGCAGTCGCCTCCATGGTTCACGAGGCCGACGGGGACGCTCTGTGGGCGGCATTGGCAGATGGCCTATCAGGTGTCGGGTCGTGTCGGGTAGCAAGGGATGTTTTTCCAATGCTGGCAACTCGACGGGCCGCTGGTAGCCAAGAGGCGGGTTCAAGGTCAGCTCGTACGTCATGCGTGATTCCAGCGGGTGGGGGAAACGGTAGTCGCGCAAGACGCCCCATTGCGGATGCTTGATGGTAATCATCACGCTTCCTTTGGGCAGATAGATCCAGATTTCGCCGACATCATTCTTCCGCTTCACAATGCCCAATGGCGACGAGAATACAAAGTCCTTGTCGCCCACCACCTTCAACAACGCGCAGGCTTCGTCGTTCAGGTCGCGGACGGGCTCGATGTAGGCCGTAATGTCGTTGGGCAACATGCGGAAGGAGCGCACGATGAATTCCTGGGCATCCATTCTGCCGGCAGTCCATAGGCACAGGACAATGGCCAGCAGGCGGAAGTGGAGGGTAGATGATGGGCGTATCATTGCAGGTTGAAGTTTCGGATGTTGAATATTTCGTTTTCGGGAAGCGGCGTATGGTCGGCCTGCATGCGGGGTTGCCAGGTGCGAACGTGTATTTTAGGTGCCGTTTCGTCGCGGAAGTCCCAAAGCAGGAAGAGGTAGCCGTCGTCCGAGTAGATGTCCGACTTGTATCCCTGCCGCAGGCTGACGCCATAGATACCTTTCAGCGTGGGATGGCGCATGATGTGGAAATCGCTGAACTGCACGTCGATGGTACGGTTGGCTTGGAACACCTGTTTCAGGCGGTCCAGGTATTGCCGTTTGCTTTTGATGTTGTAAACCACCTGTGCGGGCGACAGGTAGCCCGTTTCCTTTTGAGAGGAATGGACAACCGTCCCCACCACGATAAGGGCGTTCTCGCTGAACAACTGTTCCAGGAAGTCGATGTCCTTGGTGGTGTATGAAGTACGCAGATGCTCCACGTAGTTCAAAATCATCTGCCGGTTGCCGGCATCTTTTTCATCCAGATTTCCCGATACGACCTTGAGCGCTTCCTGATAGAAGGGATGCTTTTCGCTGACTTTCCGCCAGTCCTGCCGCTCGATTAAGCTGGGCTTACGTTCCGTTTGCCCAGCTTTTACCACTGCTTTGCCCTCGTTAAATGTATCGTTTGCCCTCGTTAAACGGTTGCTTTGCCCTGGGCATTCGGACAGCATGTCTCCTTGGGGGGAGGCGGATTGCTTCATGAAGCGTTGCGGGCACAGGCGGGAGGCGGTGGAGTCTTCGGCAATACAGGTATAGGTCGTTCCATCCGTCGGATTTCCCTGGCGGTCGATGAAAAGGCTTTGTCCCTGTTGTCGGGCAACGGCATATCCTCCTGCATAATAGTGGCCGATGGTATCGTACTGGAAACGGCAGATGGCATGTGCCTTGGTGTCGGTCATACCCCACAAACCGTTTTTCTTCACGGCAAGGATATCCTTCCCGGCCATGTGGGCTGCGGTGTAGGCAGCAGGTACGAGCAGATTTCCTTGGGCATCTGTCAGACCGTATCCGTTATCGGTCTGTACGGTAGCGTTTCCCCGTGTATAGCGTGAGGCTTGTCGGATCTGTTCGGATAGGTAAACCGGCATAGTGCCCTGTTTGTCCAGAAAGCCGATGTGGCCTGACCCCAGTTCTTTGAAAAGGAGTTTCCCGTCGGACAGGCGGGTGTCGAGCAGTACGTGGGACAGGCGGATGCTGCTTTTTACCTTTCCGTCAGTATCAATCAGCAGATAGCCGGTTTGTCCCTGGCTGTTGGTGTTTCCCACCAGTGCGTGTCCTTCGTGGAAGTCGTATGCACGATCGTAGATGGGCGGGATGATGATGGAACCATACGTATCCATGTACCCGTACTTTCCATCTGCGGTGGCGAACAGCGCCCGTTTTTCACTGAAGTTGTGCATCAGGACAATGTCGTATTGGGGATATTGGGCGGTGGACATCACTTCATTTCCCTGTTTGTCAATGAGCACAATCGGAGCGTCGGGCCATTCCTGGGCAGGCGTCACGTCTTCGAAGAAATGTCCGATGCGGGCAAAACTGCGTTGGCTGACGGGGAGGGTGGGGTTGTGGACAGCGTATAGGTGCAGCCTGTCTTTTTCGTTGGGCATGCTGAACATGCCTCCCACTACAGCGGAGGGACATCGATCGAAGGTTCCGGCGGGTACCAGCACCTTGCCGTTGGTCGATATCAGCCCCCATGAACGCTCTTTGCCGTTGCTGTAGGCCAGTGCTTCGGTTGGGTCTGTAGCCGGGTTATGGCAAGCGGGCAGACAGAGGATACAGAGTATTGTTGTCAACAAATGAATGCGCTTCATACGATGTATTGTAGGATGTTGCAAAGATAATCAAAATGAGATGCCTCTCCTTCTTCCCCCGTTAAAAAAACGGGGAAAGTTGGAAGGCATCTCTCCAACCAGTTAATGATTCAGGCCTTTTCGAGTTTTGATGAAGTGTTAGAGCAGAAAATGTTCTGTCTGTCAAGTCTGGTTTAGTTTGCATTATTATTACTGAGAGGTCGTTTCGTCTTATTCGTCCCAGTTTTCCAGTTCACCGCCGATATCAATCTTGATCTGTTCCGGGTTCTTGGAAACCACCAGTTGGACGGTATGCTGGATGCCGGGCTTGAAGACGAATTTGCTTTCATACAGATAGGACACTCCCTTCATGATGACTTCCACCAGCGGCTGGCGGTTGTCCAGCCGTTGGGGGACGATGATGGCCGCATAGGTGTGTCCGCCCAGGTTCTGTGCCTGTATGCTTTGCTGGGTGCCGTGTGTGTTGCGGGTCACGACGCCCACGCTCAGGTCGATGGTTGCCTCGGGTACGGTATTGTGGATGTACACCTGGGCATCTTCCGGCATTTCGCCTTCGTAGTCTTCACCCTTTACCAGCCGGATGAGCATCCGGCTCATGCGGTGGGCGAATTGCAGATTGACGGGCGTGTCGCTGGCGCTGGCGTCTGCCTGCGTGGCCCACAGGAAATCGCTGGATTCGTAGCCGTCGCCCGTGTTCTGGTCCAGGGATACGCTGAAAGGCAGGTTGTCCACCGAAGTTACGGGGCTCGTCTGCGGATAGTAGGCATAGATGTTATACGTTCCGCCGTCCCAGTATATCGGTTTTTCGGGCGTCCACTGGCTGCCGTTGAAGGTCAGGGCCGCGTTGTTCACATAGTTGCCCGACACTTCTAGCGGCGCGTCCTGGCGGGTGATGAAGAGACCTACGCGGTCGCCGTTTTCGAAGGCGGTCGAGGTCACCTTGGTGTCTGCCCCTGCCGCCTGTCTCGGATGCAGTATCCGGAAGGTCATCAGGTCGTTGTTCTCGGTTTCGGCTATCGGCGTGTTGCTTTCGCTGCATCCGCTTCCGATGCCCAGCAGGACTGCCAGCAGTCCTGCCTGTAAAATATGTAATTTCTTGTTCATAGTCATATCTCGTTTATTGGTCCGTTATTTGTCCAGCGGGCTTCCCTTATGTATTTTTGGAGGAAGCTGGAAGTTGTGGGCGCTGCTTCTGCTATAGCGCAGGTCGTCGGTGCTGCGTGTCAGGGCATCGCTGCTCACCACATCCTTGGCCTTGAAATCTTCATAGGTGAACGTCTCGCCTGCATATTGCTTGATGCGTTTCACGATGGCCATGCGGCTGATGGTGCTGTAGTAGGGGATGTCGTTGTTCATACAGCTGTTCTGTTCGGAGCGGAACACACCGCGGCTGTGCATGTATCCGCCTTCGAAGATATCAACAAAGTCACTGTACTTCTCGTCGAAAATCAGTTGGCTCCAGGGCACTTCGTGTATCTTGCCGCTAAGCGACAGGTTTGCGTACCATCCTAACGACTGGGCCCACTTGATGGCATCAACATGTCCGCAGCAGGTGCACTGGCAGAAGTCGATGAACTCGTTGTGGTAGATGTATTCGTCGCCCAGCTTTCCGAAGCCGTGTCCGCCCGCCTCGTGCTGGATGACACCGCGTGTATCGAGCGGATAGCCGTAGGTGCTCAGCGGACAGAAGGCGATGGCCGAACCGTCTTCCCACATCTGGCAGATGCCCCCGTAGTCGGTACTGTTGGGCACCATGATGATGAGCGATTCCTTCAGATTGTCCGCCGTGACGGTAGGCATCTTCAGGGCGTATTCGAACGCGGCATCGTAGTCGCATCGCAGACCCACGCCACCGGTATAGGTTGTTTCAAACTTGGCGTAGCGGATGGTGTTGATGGTGCCGATGCCTGTTTCGGGCGAGACGGCGATGGCGGTATATACGTTGAAGTAGTTGCGGTAGGTCTTGTAAGGTTCGATGCCGAAGAAGTTTTCTACCTGATCCTGCATGTCCTGCATATACTTGCCTTCGGAGATGTCTTTGGCATCGTAACCGTCACCCAGGAAGACGAGGTTGATACCTCCTCGATTACCTTGGGTAGCAGTTTGCAGCGTGATGACTTCGTCCTCGGCATACGTGTAGTCATATTGCGATACGGTGCATGTGTGGCGGTAGTCTTGGTCTTTCAGTTTGAATACGATTTCGCCTGTTCGTGTGGCGCTTCCGGACGACATCTGGTGGATGGTCAGCGTCACTTCCGTCTTTTTGCTGCCCTCGTTCTGCGACAACGAACACCAGTCGGGCAGGCTTTCCACCATCCAGTCGCCTTCGGCATCAACGACGAGGGTGCGGGTGCACTCCGTATTGATGGCGTTGGCAATGCTGGGGCGGCACACCAGTTCGCGATGGGCGGCAATACGTTTGAAGTCGCTCCAACCCACAGCAGCCTGGTATTGCTGGATGGCGCTTTCGGGTACTTCGAGGGTAAAGTTGTCTTTAGCTATGCCGTCGAAGGCTCCTGCTTGTACATGTGGCGGTATGGCTCCTTTGCAGACAATGCTGCCGATGCCATAACATTGGTAGAAAGCTTCGTTTTGAATGCTTTCCAAACTTTCAGGCAGGATAATACCCTCCAACCC
Source organism: Candidatus Bacteroides merdavium (assembly GCA_019116805.1). Lineage (GTDB taxonomy): Bacteria > Bacteroidota > Bacteroidia > Bacteroidales > Bacteroidaceae > Bacteroides > Bacteroides merdavium. Next base: position 12,040 of record DXAV01000047.1, read on the forward strand.
CCAACAATTATAGAAAGCACCTTGGCCAATACTTAACACACCTTCCGGTATTTCAAGGGTACCCATCAGACGCCAATTGGATCCACTAGAATAACTACCAAAAACATTCGAACCAATGGTTCTTAGTCCTTGGGGGAGTTTTAGTTTTCCGGAAAAGTCGCAGCCGCAAAAAACATTGTTACTAAGTACGACTAGATCTTTAGGCAATGTCAGTTCTCCTTTGAAGTGTGTATCTTGAAAAGCAGCTTCACCGATGGTGACAATACCATCGTGCAAAGTCAGTGTTCCATCAAAGCCACATGATGCAAAAGCCGTTTCCGGAATGGCCGTCACTTCTTGCGGAATAGTCAGGCTTCCGGTCAGATTCCTGCAATTATGGAAGGCTCCGGGTTCGATGGATTTTAGTTTGTCAGGCAGGTGTAGCGAACCATACAGATTGGTACATTCTGCAAAGCAGGTAGTGCCTATATATTCTAGATTAGTGGGCAGTATCAGTTCGCAGGTGAAACCACAATATCCGAATGTACCACCATACCACCAGAGATCCCAACCATCTCCAATAGATGTTACTGTATTGGGCAATGATAATGTTCCGGTTAGTGATTTACAGTTATAAAAGGCACCCGCTTCAATACTTGTTACCCCTTCAGGTATAATTAATGATCCGGTTAAGTTTTGGCAGTCGGCAAAAGCAGCAATACCTATTTTTGTCAGTTTGTCGGGTAATACAAGATTTAAAAGTGAGGTTTTATAGCGCATAGCTTCGTAAGGCATTTCATAATTGTTGTGAGAATAGTTTCCCATACTTCCTCCTGTCAAAGTTTGTTCCCCTCCACGAATGATTACTTCCTTTAAATTTAGTGAGTTTAATATATCCATTGAATCACGCATAAAGTAGAAGTCCTGTGCGTTGATTTCTCCTGTAATCTTCAGATTTTGCAGCTTTCTGTAGTCCTTTTTTGCTGCTGTAATCGAATCCTTCAGATGTCCGGCTGTGGAGTTGATGACGATGTATTCTTTCATGGTGGCGTCGTGCGAGACGTCGTCGTTTTCCCATGCCGTGATGCTTTCGCCTATTAGGGTAAAGGTAAATTCGCCTGTCGCTTCCTTTTTGTTCACCTGGATGGTGAAGTTGTGCATCTTACCGCTGGTGTAGGTAAAGGCTTCCTCTTTCTTGAAGTCATAAACCACGCCGTTCACGGTGATGGTGAACAGGATTGTTCCTGCCGGAACGGTCTGCGGAACCACGATGGCACGGAACACGTCGTCTTTCACGTAGGGGATGGTACCAGTTTGCGGGATGTCGCCGGTCGCCGTGACGCTTCCGTCCGCCAGGTTGATGACGGCGCTGCGCCGGGTGTTTCTCACCAGCACCTGCTTCTCCAGTCCGGCCCATTCGCCTTCGGCAAACCCTTCGCCTTCGGCCAGGGTGATGCGCGGGCTGCTCATGCGGTGGCGCATGGGTAGCCGGATTACCTTTTCCGTAGGTGCCACGTCGGCTGCCTTACCCCACAGGAAGTCACTGGCTTCGTACCCGCCCATTTCGCTGGATGTAGCTGCCGTGGACTGGTCCTTCTGTACTTCGAAAGGATAGGCGTTCACGTCCTCGGGTGAGCTGAAAGGATAGTAACCGTAAATGTCGATGTGGGTGTGCTCGTCCTTCCAATAGACATCGTAGGCCGAGTTCCATTTGTAGGCGGCTTCGTCGAAGGTGTGCTTCACGTTGTTGCCGCGGTTGCCGCTGTTTTGCAAGGTTCCGGGAGTGGTGCCTTGATAATCGACAATATATACACCCATTTCGTCGCCGTCGCAGAAACCGTTGTCGTTGACACGGGTCACCGCCACTTGCTCGATTTCACCCGACAGAACAATCGGATATGCGCTGTCTCCTTGGGAACCGTAGGAACCGAAGGAATCGTCGTTGCATGCCGACAGGATGATTGTAGCTGTCAGCGCAACAAGAATGTTGTGGATGGAATTTTTCATATAGGATTGTTTGTTTTTAGAATTATCTGATTTCATTTATTCTGCAATGCCTCCATTGTCTGTTCCGTCGTCCACCCAGGCTCCAATGTCAACGTTGATGCCGTTGCTGGTTTTCCTGACGGTGACGGTAAAGGTATGGCGGTGGCCGCTGACAAAGCTGAAGCCTTTTTCCATATTGAAATCTTTTCCGTCAATGGTGACGGTGATGAAGTCGGCGGTGGAAGAAATATTCTGTGGGATGACTAGCGCCTTGAATTCGTTGTCGGTGCCGCGAAGAAATGTCACACTGCCTGTTTCGCCCTGCGGGCTGAGACTTCCGTCGTTCAGGTTAATGGCCGCTTTCCGCATGGCATGGTTCAGCTTCACCTGTACATCGGACGCGGCAAGTGCTTCATCCGTAAAGCCGTTGCCGGCAGCTACTTTGACCACCGCGCAGCTGAACAGGTGGTTGAGCTTGATCTGGACCGCCTGTTCCGTAGGGGACACATTGGTTGCCTTTCCCCACATGAAGTCGCAGGCTTTGTAGTTCGCTTCGGTACTTTGGTCGGCCATGACTTCGAACGGAAGAGCGGAGACATCAGTTGGGTCGTTCCCGTACGGATAGTAACAATAAAAGTCGGCTGGAGTGCTATCGTCTTTCCAATAAATGGCTGTGGAAGGAGTCCATGTACCGTTGTAGGTGAACTGCATGTTGTCAACGTGGTTTCCGCCGGAAAGCAAGGTTCCCGGTGTGTTTCCGTTGTAGTTCACTACATAAAGGCCGATGAGGTCGTTGGTTTCGAAGCCGTTGTCTGTGGCTCGGGTGGCGATAGGCGTTATTCCGCAGCTGAGTGAAATAGGTATCTTTATAGGTTCCGGTGTTTCGTCGTGGCCGGAGGAACAACTGGCAGTGATACAAACTGCCAATGCGGCTAAAATCAGTTGATAGGATGTTTTCATAGGTGTTTGAATTATATTCCAGTACAAAAATAGGGACTATAAAAATACCAATCAAGTTCATAATGGTTCATATGCTTTCGGACAGTGCGGATATTATTCGTATAATGATTTTGTGGAAGGCATAAAATCCTTATTTTTGCATCAATAAAATTGGAGATAATTACTAAAAGCAGAGAACAAATGAATAAAAAATTACTGAGTGTGGTGCTTGTTGTCCTGTTGGGCGGCGGTATCTTTACTGGATGTTCCGATAAATCGGAAGAAATACCTCCTCAGGTGGTGACTGACGAAATCTATTATGCCAATATTTTCGGTAAAGATGTTATGGGCTTGTTCTACTATTGGTGCGACGAAATCGGTACAGACCTGGAGAACTGGGATGCCAAGACTACTGAAGACCCTATTGCGATGGTGGACAAAATCCGCTATCATGAAGGGGACAAGTATATTGACAAATGGTCCATGCTGACCGATGACATGGATTCCTTTACCAGCAGTGTGGAAGGTGTATCGACTACGTATGGATGGAACCTTACGGTCTATCTGCTGGAGGAGGGTGGTACCCAGTGCATCGGTGTTGTGAACTTTGTGCATGCAGATACTCCGGCTGCCGAAGCGGGTGTGAAACGTGGTGATATCATTATCGGTCTGAACGGTGGAAATCTGACTACCGAGAACTATCAGGACCTCTACTACAGCTCCAACCTGAAGGTCTCACTTGGACGACTCGATGTGCCAACCAATACCATTGTCAGCCAGAACAAAACCTTGGAACTGGCTGCAAGAACGTGTTATGAAGACCCTGTTCTCTGTGATTCCGTCTATGAGTTCGGTGGTAAGAAGGTGGGGTATCTGGCTTATTCCAGCTTCGACCTTAAGTCCATTGACAAACTTGTGGAAATTAGTCGCAAGTTCAAGGCCGCTGGTATCGAGGAACTGGTGCTCGACCTGCGTTACAATGGTGGTGGCTATGTGATTACGGAGAACGTGCTGGCTTCTATGTTTGCTCCGCAGGAGGCAGTGGAACAGCATAAAGTGTTTGAAAAGGAAGATTACAACGACTACATAACAGAAATGTACCGCGAACAAGGAATCAGCCTGTCAACTCGTTTTACCACCGAATATAATTATCCTGATGCCGGCGTAAATGTCAGCACCAAGGATGCCAATATCGGGCTGAAGAAAATTTATGGTCTGATCGGTTCCGGATCGGCTTCGGCTTCGGAGGCTTTGTTGGGCGGACTGATGCCTTATATGGAGGTACAGCTCATCGGCAGCCAGTCGCGTGGCAAGTATTGCACCGGCTGGATGCTTGGAGCGGAAGATGCTTACGGAGAAGAGTGTCCGAAAGCCATTAAGAATTGGGGCATTTATGTGATGGTGAGCATCTATCAGAATGCCGATGACGAAACGCCCTGTATGCCGGATGGCTTGATTCCTGATGTGAAAGTAGTGGATGACGCTATGCTTCCTTATCAGTTGGGCGACGTGAACGAGCCGCTGTTGCGTGAAGCGTTGACGGAGGCCGGCCGTACGTATGACGTTGCCGCTGCTGCACAGACCCGCAGCCTGATTCCTCAGTACAAGCAGATGCCCGGCGTACAGAAGCCTGTATTTGGCAGACGAATCCTGCTTCCGCCTTCAGGTGGTTTGATGGGACTCCGTTAATTAAATAGTGTACCTAATTTAGAGAGCAAAATCTTTTTCTAAATAGTGTACACTATTTTTTTATTCTGTCAGATGGAACCTCTTATATTTGCCTGTCCGCCCAATTCCCATGCTTGATGTAATGTCGGCAGAAGAGTAGGATAAACCCAGCGTAAACCAGTTCCGAAGTCCAGCAAAGCGCCACGTCAAGACGCAAATATAGAATGATAAATGTGATGTATGCTACATAGATGACCAATACGGCCATCTCCAGGCACAGGGCCGTGCGGGTGTTCCCAGTTCCTGAAACAGCCTGGAAATAAACGTTGGCCGGTATCAGTAGCAGGTAGGTGGAACACATGACCCATAGGGAAGGCACCGATGATTCGCGCAATTCGGCTATGTCGGTATAGATGCCCAATATAACTTGAGGAAAAATGCAGAACAGCAAAGCTAAAGGAAGAACGAACACATAGGCCAGGCGGATGTGCTGGCGGATGGTGGGGCGCACGCTGTCGGCGTGTCCGGCTCCGATGAGATTGCTCACTAGCGAGCCGCAGGTGGAAGCGAAAGCCATCATGACCATGAACAGGATGCCGCTGACGCTGCGGATGATGTTCGTCACAGCCAGTGAGCGTTCGCCCAGGTGTTCGATGTAAAGGAAGAACAGGAACCAGGTGGAGAGCGACAGGAAGTTTTGCAACATGGTCCAGAAGGATACGTCCAGCATGCGGCGCAATACCGGCAGCTGTAGCCGTGGAATGCGGTCAAGGCCATACTTCCGGCAGTCGATGCGGTAACGGGTATAAATGATGAAGAACATGAGCGACACCAGTTCGGCCAGCGAGGAGCCGATAGCCGCTCCGGCAATACCTAAAGCCGGCAGTCCTAGTTTGCCGAAAATCAGGATGTAGTTGAACACCACGTTGCTCAGCACCATCACGATGGAGTTCAGTGTCAGTGTACGGGTCTGTGTGGTGCCCAGGAAGAAAGCACGAAAGATGACGGCACTGAAGGAGAAGAATGCTCCGAATACCCGCCAGTGCAGATAGGAGGTCGCAGCTTCATAAATCTGCGGTGAGGCAATGATGCGTTTCAGCAGGAGTGGCGAGAAACAGTAGGACAGAAGGAACAGGATGGCGGCCAGCCCTGTCTGGAAATAGATGCCCTGATAGAACAGGGGGCCTATTTCCCGGTATTGCTGTTCGCCATTACGGCGTGCGATGAGTATCTGTGTACCGATACTGAATCCGAATGCCACCATGAAGATGACCATATAGAACACGCCGGCGATGGCCGAAGCTCCTAATTCCACTTCACCTACACGTCCCAGGAAAGCAGTGTCGGTCATACCGATCAGTTGCTCCATGATCAGACTGATAAGGATGGGGTAGGCGATGAGCCAGATTTGCTTGTTGGTGTATTGGATAGATGATGGCGTTTTCATGTTTCGTTTTTTTCAATGGGGTTCAAACGCAAATGACGCGGATAACACGGATTGGGTGAATATGTAAATCTGTGTTATCCGCGTCGTCCGCGTGTATATAGTCTGTCGTCAGAGACTTCTGCCTCCGTTTACTCGCCGCTTATTGTTATTTGCGGTTCTGGCGCTGTTTCATCAGTTCTTCCTGCTGTTTCTGCATGGCTTCCAGACGGGCGGCAAAACCGGATGTCTTCATCTTCTTGGGGTCTTTCTTGTTAGCTTCAAGCTGGGCAAGGAGTTTCGCCTCGTTGGTGGTTTTGCGCAGCACGATGGTAGTCACCACGCTGATAAGGGTGGAGATGAAGTAATAGTAGTTCAATCCCGAAGGATAGTCGTTCAGGATGAACAGGAACATGATAGGCATCAGGTAGGACATCCACTTCATGGCGGCCATTTGCGGGTTGGCGCCCGTGTCCTGTTGCTGCATCATGTATTTCGTGTTCAGAATGTTCGTCACTGTCATCAGTACGCAGAACAGACTGAGATGGTCGCCCAGGAACGGGATGCGGAACGGGAAAGTCACGAAGGCATCATAGGTCGAAAGGTCATCGGCCCAGAGGAAGCCTTGCTGGCGCAGTTCGATGGCACTAGGAATGAACATGAACAGGGCGATGAGAATCGGCATCTGGATCAGCATCGGCAGACAGCCGCCCATCGGGCTGACACCATACTGGCTGTAGAGAGTCATGATTTCCTGCTGCTTCTTCATAGCATCTTCCTGCTTCGGATATTTTTGGTTGATGACGTCGATTTTTGGTTTCAGTACGCGCATCTTGGCCGATGACAGGTAAGTTTTCCAGGTTGCAGGGAATACTACAGCCTTTACGATGAGCGTTAGGAAAAGTAGTACCATACCCATGCTGAGTCCCCAACCCGAAAGCCAGTCGAAGATGTTAATGATAAACCATTTGTTCACCCAACGGAACAGAGGCCAGCCCAAGTAAACCAGTTTGTTCAATTCCCATTCGTTGTCGCGGTCGTTGTCGAGTGCGCTCAGAGTCTTGTAATGATTGGGGCCGAAATAGAAGTACATCTGTGTCGCCTCCTTACCGGTGGGGTCGAACAAGGTGTTCATCTCAGCCGAATAGTCCTTGATATAGCCGCTTCCTTGGGCTTCCATTTTGGAGGCTAGTTTGGCTTTTTCGAAATTGGCATCTGTAATGAGTACCGATGAGAAGAACTGATTCTTGAAGGCAATCCAGTTCAGCGGTTCGGACACTTCCTTTTCATCATTCTTTGAGGGAGAAAGATAGTCTGTACCTTCGCCGCTGATCTTGTAGGTCAGTTCGGCCAGACGGTTCTCGTAGGTGTATCCTTTCTCTATTTGGCGGGCACGCTGCGACCATTCGATGTCCACATGATCGTTTCCGGCTGCCAGTTTGCCGTTCATGCCTACGGCACGGATGGAGAAGTCCACCAGGTAGGTACCTTGGTGAAGGGCATAGTTGAAGTCTATGTAGCTGTTGGCATCAGCAGACAGGCGCATGGTGACGGTGCTGTCCGTATGGCCGACGGCCGTGAAGTAATAGTTCTGCGTCTGGATGGTCTCTTGCTTGTTATAGAACAGAAAGTTCATGCTGACATCCTTGCCGTTGAAGAGGGTAAGCGGTGTCTGCTTGTCCTGTTCCATGTAACCTTTTAATGTAGCCTTGGAGATACTTCCACCTTTGCTGTCCAGTGTCAGCTCCAATACATCGTTCTGGATGGTAATCTTTTCATCCTGTCCTTCGAGAGCGTGGAAAAAGAGAGAGGTGGAATCGTTGGCAGCCATTTCCAGCTCGTTGGCCAGCGCAGCTTCTGCTTTGGCTTTCAATTCTGCTTCTCGCTGCTGCACTTGGGCGATGGAGTCGTAATAACGCTGCTGGGCTTCCAATTGCTCTTTGCTGGGACGGCTCAGAAAACTGAATCCTACCAGCAGAATGGCAATCAGAACCAGTCCGGTAATGGTATTTTTATCCATTGGAGTCTTTTCAGTTGTTTGTTATATAAATAAGTTGTTTAGTTTGCTTTGGATTCTTTGGTTTCTTGGTCGTATTCGATGGCAGCTTTCACAAATGATACGAACAATGGATGCGGATGGAGTACCGTACTGCTGTATTCAGGATGGAACTGCGTGCCAACATACCAACGAAGAGCTGGGATTTCTACAATTTCCACCAGGTCGGACTCGGGGTTAATACCTGTACACTTCATACCGGCAGCCTCGTATTCGGCCTTATATTGGTTGTTGAATTCGTAGCGGTGGCGGTGACGTTCCTGAATGTGCTCAGTGCCATATGCTTCGTACGCTTTACTGTCTTTTTGCAAGACACATTCGTAGGCTCCCAGACGCATGGTTCCACCCATGTTGGTGATGGATTTCTGTTCTTCCATGATGTCGATTACGTTGTGCGGCGTCTTTTCGTTCATCTCGCGGGAATTGGCATCGGCATAGCCCAATACGTTGCGTGCAAACTCGATGGCGATGCACTGCATACCCAGACAAATGCCAAATGTCGGGATGTTGTGGGTACGGGCATATTTGATGGCTACGAACTTGCCGTTGATGCCGCGTTCGCCGAACCCCGGACCGATGAGTACGCCGGACATGCCTTTCAGGGTTTCGGCAATGTTCTCGTCTGTCAGTTTCTCGCTATTTACGAAATCAACAGAAACTTTGCGGTCGTTGTAGGTACCTGCCTGTGAAAGGGCTTCGCGGATGGACTTGTAGGCATCCTGCAGATCGTATTTCCCTACTAACGCAATGTGGATAGGCTCGGTCTTCTCTGCCTTGTGACGGCGGTCCAAGAAACTGCGCCAAGGACCAAGGCCCGGTGTGTCGCCTACGGGGAGCCCCATTTTCTTCAGAATCGTTTCATCCAGCTTCTGGGCCTGCATCAGGATGGGTACTTCGTAGATGGTCGGTGCGTCGATACTTTGTACGACAGCGTCTTCGTCCACATTGCAGAACAGGGCCACCTTTTTGCGAAGGTTCAGACTCAGCTCGTGTTCAGTGCGCAGCACCAAAACGTCAGGCTGGATACCGGCGCTTTGCAGCTCTTTGACTGAGTGCTGGGTCGGTTTGGTCTTCAATTCACCTGCAGCAGCCAGATAAGGCACGTAAGTCAAATGTACGCATAACGCATCTTTACCCAGCTCCCACTTCAACTGGCGGATACTTTCCAGATAGGGGAGTGACTCAATATCACCAACAGTTCCGCCAATTTCGGTAATAACGAAGTCGAATTTATATTTGTTGCCCAGCAACTTTACGTTACGTTTGATTTCATCTGTGATGTGCGGGATAATCTGAATGGTCTTGCCTAGATAGTCTCCACGACGTTCCTTGTCAATGACACTTTTATAAATGCGTCCAGTTGTAATGTTGTTGGCTTTGGTAGTCTGTATGCCCAAAAAGCGTTCGTAATGTCCCAGGTCGAGGTCGGCTTCATGTCCGTCCACTGTCACGTAGCATTCGCCGTGTTCATAAGGGTTCAATGTACCCGGGTCAATGTTGATATACGGGTCAAACTTCTGGATGGTTACTTTATAACCTCTTGCTTGCAGCAATTTTCCGATGGAAGATGAAATGATTCCTTTGCCCAAAGAAGAGGCAACACCACCGGTGACGAAAATATACTTTGTTTCTCCCACAACTATTATAGGTTTAAATTTGTTATAAGTCTGATGTTGAATGCAATTGTTCCTCCAATTGCATTTTTAAGCTGCAAAATTACAAAAAAAAGAGGATGAAGTAAATATTTTAAGCTAAATTTGTGCCCGATTCATGGATTTTAGGGCTTTATTGATTTATGACTCTTATGAAGAATATGCATCTCTGGGCGTGGATGATGTTTGCGATGATTTCCATGCCGTTATCAGCGCAAGTGCCTGTTACACAAAATAGCAGGACAGGTTTCCAACAAAATGCAAATACTGCTGGCGTGCAGATTCTGCCGGTTGAGCAGGATACTCTGGTCTCTTCTATGCGGCCTGATACTTTGCAAGCGGTTTCTGTCGTTTTGTCTGATACGGTACAGCAAGATACTGTAAATCAGATTTTGACTGTGAAGAAAGAAGTTGTGAAGAAAGAAGAACCTAAGCCACAGTTGTCCGACTTCTTGTCCCAATATTGTATTCTTAAATTGAGGCCCATTCCTGGAACGACGGAAACCAAAGTGGATACATTGTCTTTGTTATACGAAAAGAATTTGGGTGTGTTGGATTATCTGAATGATCCGAATACTCCAGAACGTTATATTGTGTCTGATTCTAAATATTTTCGTCTTTTTTTGCCTTTTACATTCTATTATTCACCGATGGCACAGATTTCTCAGTTGACTTGGATGCCATCGGCTCAAAAGAGTGGGGCAGACACACTGACACAACGACTTCTTCCATTTGATACCCAGCCGTTCAAATCAATAAACCGAACGAATGAAGTCGTAAACCGTGCTTTACTTGCGGCGTATGTAGAATGTCCGAAACAGGTAATCTTGACGGAGGATGAAATTATGTTGGGACCTACATATGAGGACGACATTCAGAAAGAAGCTTCGTCCAAACCGTCAGTTACCAAGCTCATTAAAAAGAAGCATATTGATATTAGTGAAGAGGCTGGTGTTATTATCCGAAAACCAAACTGGTGGGTAACTTCAGGAAACGGTTCTGTACAGTTTTCTCAGAACAGTATCTCGAAAAACTGGTATAAAGGTGGTGAAAGTTCGAATGCTGTATTGATCAACTTGTTGTTAAAAGCCAATTATAATGACCGTGAACGTGTGGAATGGGAAAATCTATTGGAGATCAAGACAAATGTCAATTCTGCTCCTTCGGATACTTGCCATAATTTCTTGGTGACCAGTGATCAACTTCGCCTGTACAGCAAGATGGGTATTAAGGCCGTTTCCAAATGGTATTATACAATCTCTACTGAAATGAAGACGCAGATACTCAATTCTTATGGATCCAACAGTATGAACCTGAAGGCTGCCTTTTTGGCTCCGTTTGATTGGTCCACCAGTATCGGTATGGATTATAAGTTGGAAAAAACGAAGTATAAGCTCTCTGTGTTCCTGGCTCCTTTCACGCATACCATGCGTTACATTGGAAACAACAAGGTGGATGAAACTAGTTATGGTCTGGATGAAGGTGCTTCCGTAAAACATGATTTCGGTTCGCAAATTCAGACAAATTTCTCATGGACCATCATTCCGTCCATTAACCTTGCTACGCGTCTGGATTATTTGACGATATACAGATGGGTGCGTGCTGAATGGGAAACAAATATTAATTTTATTCTGACTCGTTTTTTGTCGGCCAAATTGTATGTTTTGGCTCGTTTTGATGATAGTACGAAACCTACTGTCGGTGATAATTATTTGCAGGCTACCGAAACGCTTGGTTTTGGTTTCAACTATTCATGGTAAGTGCCTGTTGCCTATGTGAATGATTTTTGAAGCATAATTATTAATCTAATACTATTTATATTATGAAAATATTCAGATTAGGAATAACTGGGTTGTTGCTATGCATGTCTGGTTGGCTGACGGCTCAGTCAGTGGTTAAGACACCGCAAGGTGCGCGGTTGGAAACGCCTGACGGTATGTGTCAAGGCGAGGTTATATTTTACTCTCCTTCAATTGTTCGGGTAGTGAAATATCCGCTTGCGCAACAGGAAATGATTGAACGTCAGAGCCTTTCTGTAGTAATGTCTCCGCAGAAGGTTAAGTTCGGTTATAAGGAACAGGGAAATGAGATTGTACTTCGTACGTCAGAGATGCATGTCTTGGTGAACAAGACAGACGGGACGATACGCTTTCAAGACAAGGACGGACGTTTGTTGCTGGCGGAGCAGGGCTCACCGTCGTTCAAACAGTATGAGCAGGGAGCCGATAAGGGAGATTATCGTGTCTGTCAGACCTTTACTTTGGAGAAAGATGAAGCCATCTATGGTTTGGGACAATTGCAGACTGGTAAGATGAGCCAGCGTAACCAGACCAAATATCTGATTCAAAGTAATCTGGAGGATGTAGTCACTTTCTTCCAATCGGTCAAGGGTTATGGCGTGTATTGGGATAATTATTCTCCTACTACCTTTACCGACAATGCGCAAGGTACTTCATTCGATTCTGAAGTAGGCGAGTGTTCGGATTATTATTTCATGTACGGTGGCAATGCCGACGGAGTAGTAGCTGACATGCGCGAACTGACAGGTCAGGTACCGATGTTTCCTCTTTGGACATATGGCTTCTGGCAAAGCAAGGAGCGTTATAAGACGCAGGACGAACTGGTTGGCGTGGTGCGGAAATACCGCGAGTTGGGCGTGCCTTTGGATGGCATCATTCAGGACTGGCAATATTGGGGAAGTAATTATTTGTGGAATGCAATGGATTTCCTTTCTTCCGGTTTTTATAATCCTCGGAAAATGATGGAACAAATACATGGGATGAACGCAAAGGCTATGATTTCCATTTGGGCATCTTTTGGCCCCGAAACCCATCCTTACAAAGAGTTGAAGAAAGAAAATATGCTTCTTGATTTCATCACTTGGCCGCAATCCGGTTCCGACCAATGGCCACCCCGTAAAGATTATCCTTCGGGGGTCAGGGTGTATGACGTTTATAATCCTCAAGCACGGGATATCTACTGGAAATACCTTAACAAGAATATTTTCTCCATAGGAATGGATGCCTGGTGGATGGATTCTACCGATCCTGATCATATTGACATAAAGCCGGCCGATTATGATCTGCCCACTTATTTGGGTACGTTCCGTAAGGTTCGTAATGCTTTTCCGTTGATGACGGTGGGTGGAGTATATGACCATCAGCGTGCTACGTCGTCGGACAAGCGTGTGTTTATCTTGACTCGCAGTGCTTTTGCAGGACAACAGCGTTATGGCGCCAATACCTGGACAGGAGATGTGACGGCGTCTTGGGATACATTCAAGCGTCAGATACCTGCGGGACTCAATTTCTCGCTTTGTGCCATTCCCCACTGGAATACGGATATCGGCGGTTTCTTCCTGGGTAACTATCCTAAACGGTTGGCCGATCCCGATTATTGCGAGCTGCATGTACGTTGGATGCAGTTCGGGGCATTCTGTCCGATGATGCGTTCTCATGGAACGGATGCGGCTCGTGAGATTTGGCAGTTCGGCAAAAAGGGAGAACCTTATTACGATGCCATTGAGAAGTATATTAACTTGCGCTACAGCCTTTTGCCCTACATTTATTCTACTTCATGGCAGGTGACGCACAATCAATCCAGTTTCCTGCGTGCATTGTCTATGGACTTCCCCGAAGACCGTCGTGTCTGGGATATGGGCAACCAATACATGTTCGGAGCGTCGTTTTTGGTTTGTCCCGTTACAGATCCGATGTACACGCGGATGGAGGGCGACAACCGTGTGGCTGACTTTGGACAGATAAAGGAAGCAGAAGTCTATCTGCCCGAAGGTGCTGATTGGTACGACTTTTGGACGAACGAGAAGCTGGATGGTGGTCAGATGGTGAAGAAAGCTGCTCCACTGGATATATTGCCGCTTTACGTTAAGGCAGGCAGCATCGTGCCACGTGGTCCGCAAGTGCAATATGCAACAGAGAAACCATGGGATAATTTGGAGTTGTGGGTATATCCTGGTATGGATGGAAACTTCTGCCTTTATGAAGACGAATTCGACAATTATAATTATGAGTCGGGGGCTTATACGGAAATACCGATGGAATGGGACGATTCCTCCCGCACGCTTACAATCAACGCTCGTCGAGGTTCTTACGAAGGTATGCTTGAGACGCGTCGTTTCGTAATCAAAACGGCTGATGGTTGTGAAAAAACGGTTGTATATACCGGAAAGAAAATAAGAGTGAAACTGTAGTTTCTGAGATTGAAACTCGTAAATAATGAAGTGGAGGGTGTGGCAGAATAAGGAAGGTCACACCCTCTTCATATATATGTATGTCCGATACAGGTTGTAAAAAGCAATGTTTTAAAGCAAGGAAAGCGTTCTTTTACAGCTAAGAAAACAATGTTTTGGGAAAAAACATTGTTTGCGCACACAGAAAAATAGTAAGAAAGGCTTGTAGTTCATAAATTATGCTTAAATTTGCCGCGATTTGTAATGCTCACTTTGCAAAATGGCAGATAGTATAAAACATCAGGGTATTGTGGAAAACATAAGCGGTGCTCACCTGCAGGTGCGGATTGTACAAACTTCTGCTTGTGCTGCATGCAGCATCAAGGGACATTGTACCTCGGCCGACGCCAAAGAAAAATTGATTGATGTGACCGATGTGGCCGCGGCAGAGGCGTACCATCCAGGTGACCGTGTGTGGGTAACGGGGCAGCTTTCTATGGGCGTGATGGCCGTTGTGCTGGCTTTCGTGATACCTTTTCTGTTGCTTGTAATTTCTCTTTTTGTTTTTATGGCTTTATGGAATGACGAGCTCGGCGCAGCCTTGGGTTCGCTGTTTTTGCTTGTGCCCTATTATTTCATATTGTGGCTGAACAAGTCTCGACTGGGAAAGAAATTTTCTTTTTCCATCCAACCGATGAACTAACTAATAATTCACAATTAATAAACAACAAATCTTTATGAATGTAATTCTGATTGCAGTGATTTCGTTAGGGGTGATAGCGCTGGTACTGGCTGCCATCTTGTATGTCGCTTCCAAGAAATTCGCCGTGTATGAAGATCCGCGGATTGCTCAGGTGGCTGCTGTGCTGCCCCAGGCAAACTGTGGTGGATGTGGTTACCCGGGTTGTAGCGGATTTGCCGATGCTTGTGTAAAGGCCGGTTCGCTGGAAGGAAAGCTTTGTCCGGTTGGCGGACAACCGGTTATGGCAAAGGTTGCCGATATTCTCGGTTTGGCCGCTGCCGCTTCCGAACCGATGGTGGCGGTAGTAAGATGTAATGGTACTTGTCAGAATCGTCCGCGCATCAACCAGTATGACAGTGCGAAGAGTTGTGCCATCGCAGCCTCGCTTTATGGTGGTGAGACGGGTTGCAGCTATGGCTGTCTGGGATGTGGCGATTGTGTGTCGGCCTGCCAGTTCGGTGCAATCCGCATGAATCCTGAAACGGGCTTGCCCGAAGTGGACGAAGCTAAGTGTACGGCTTGCGGTGCTTGTGCCAAAGCGTGCCCGCGCAACATTATCGAAATCCGCCCGCAGGGCAAGAAGTCACGTCGCGTGTACGTGCAGTGTGTCAACAAGGATAAGGGTGCCGTGGCGCGCAAGGCTTGTACGGCTGCCTGCATCGGTTGTGGCAAATGCGTGAAGGTATGTGCTTTCGAAGCCATTACGCTGGAGAACAATCTGGCTTACATCGATCCGAACAAGTGTAAGTCTTGCCGCAAGTGCGAAGAGGCTTGTCCGCAGAACGCCATCATAGCCCTGAACTTCCCTCCACGTAAGCCGAAGACGGAAGAGGGGGCCGCTCCTGCTGCCGCTCCGAAAACAGAGGCTCCCAAGGCTCCTGAGGCTCCTAAAGCTGAAGCATAATCAACCCGAATCATAAACGACTAAAATACAGAATTTGTATGTTGAAAACATTTTCAATCGGTGGTGTTCATCCACACGAAAATAAACTTTCAGCACATCAGCCCATCGTCAAGGCAGAAGTACCTGCCAAGGCTGTCATCTTGCTAGGCCAGCACATCGGTGCTCCTGCAAAGCCGATTGTGGCTAAGGGTGATGTTGTGAAAGTAGGTACGAAGATTGCCGAACCCGGCGGCTTCGTATCAGCAGCCATTCATTCGTCCGTCAGCGGCAAAGTTGCCAAGATTGATACGATTGTTGATGCCAGCGGCTATGCCAAGCCTGCCATCTTCATCGATGTAGAGGGCGACGAATGGGAAGAGAGCATTGACCGCACCGACACGTTGGTGAAGGAATGCAACCTGTCCTCTGAAGAAATTGTCAAGAAGATAGCCGATGCCGGTATTGTAGGTATGGGCGGTGCCTGCTTCCCCACGCAAGTGAAGCTTTGTCCGCCTCCTGCATTCAAGGCTGAATGTGTCATCATCAACGCTGTGGAATGTGAACCTTACCTGACGGCCGACCACCAGCTGATGCTGGAGCATGCCGAGGAAATTATGGTAGGCGTGACAATCCTGATGAAAGCGGTCAAAGTGAACAAAGCGTTCATTGGTATTGAGAACAACAAGCCCGATGCCATCCAACTGATGACAAAGGTTGCTTCTTCTTATTCCGGCATTGAGGTAGTTCCTTTGAAAGTGAAATATCCGCAGGGTGGTGAAAAACAGTTGATAGACGCCATCATCAAACGTCAGGTAGCTGCCGGCGCGTTGCCCATCTCTACGGGTGCCGTAGTACAGAACGTAGGTACAGCCTTCGCTGTATATGAGGCTGTGCAGAAGAATAAACCATTGTTCGAACGCGTCATCACCGTTACCGGCAAGTCATTGGCCAAACCGTCCAACTTTCTGGCCCGTATCGGTACGCCGATGCAGCAACTGATTGACGCCTGCGGTGGTCTGCCCGAAGATACAGGTAAGATTATCGGTGGTGGTCCGATGATGGGTAAGGCGTTGGTCAACACCGACGTTCCTACTGCCAAAGGAAGCTCTGGCATCCTGATCATGAACAACAAGGAAGCCAAGCGCGGAGCCATACAGCCCTGTATCCGTTGCGCCAAGTGTGTAGGTGCCTGTCCGATGGGACTGGAGCCCTTCCTGCTTGCCACTGTTTCGGCTCATGGCGATTTTGAGCGTGTGGAGAAGGAGGACATTATGTCTTGTATCGAGTGCGGATCGTGCCAGTTCACTTGTCCGTCCAATCGTCCGATGCTTGACTACATCCGTTTGGGTAAAGCTAAGGTCGGAGCTATGATACGTGCTCGTCAGGCCAAGAAGTAAGAATAGTAAAGAATAGAATTCAAGAACATTTATGAATAAATTAATTGTATCCCTTTCGCCCCACGTTCATGGAGGTGACAGCGTGAAGAAGAATATGTACGGTGTGCTCATTGCACTGCTGCCTGCCTTCCTCGTGTCCCTCTACTTTTTTGGAGTGGGTGCTTTGATTGTGACTCTGACTTCTGTATTGGCTTGCGTGTTCTTTGAGTGGGCCATTGTCAAGTTCATTATGAAGAAAGAAGCTACGACCGTTTGCGACGGTTCGGCTATTATCACAGGCGTGTTGTTGGCTTTTAACCTGCCTTCCAACCTGCCTGTCTGGATTATCATCATCGGTGCCTTGTTTGCCATCGGTGTCGGCAAGATGTCATTCGGTGGTTTGGGCTGCAACCCCTTCAACCCTGCCTTGGTGGGGCGTGTGTTCCTGTTGCTGTCCTTCCCCGTGCAGATGACAAGTTGGCCTGCTGTAGGACAGCTGACTGCTTATACGGATGCTGTGACTACCGCCACCCCGCTGGCTATTATGAAAGGTGTGGCCAACGGTGCTCCCGGCTTTTCCATGGACCAGCTTCCCGGTGCGCTGGATTTGTTCTTCGGAAACAATCCCGGTTGTATCGGTGAGGTAAGTGCCGTAGCTCTGTTGCTGGGTCTGGTATATATGCTGTGGAAGAAAATCATTACGTGGCACATCCCTGTGTCCATCTTGCTGACAGTATTCGTGTTCGCGTCCATCATGCACATGGTTGATCCTGATAAATATGCCTGCGGTTTGGTTCACTTGCTTTCCGGTGGTCTGATGTTGGGTGCTGTGTTTATGGCAACCGATTATGTAACATCTCCGATGAACCACAAGGGTATGTTGATTTATGGTGTCTGCATCGGTTTGCTGACGGTCATTATTCGTCTGTTCGGTGCATATCCTGAAGGTATGTCGTTCGCCATTCTGATTATGAACGCGTTCACTCCGCTTATTAATACGTATGTCAAACCAAAACGCTTCGGGGAGGTGGCTAAGAAAAAATGAAAAAGTTAGAATCATCATTAAAGAATATGCTGCTGGTACTCACGGGGGTAACTGCAATCTCCGTAGCGTTGCTGGCTTATGTGAACGAACTGACCAAAGAACCCATCGCAGCGGCCAACGCCAAGACTTTGAGTGACGCCGTGAAGGCTGTGGTTCCTGGTTTTGACAACGATCCGATTGCTGAAAAGAAGATGCAGGAAGTGAACGGCGTGGAGTATGCGGTTTATCCTGCTACCAAGAGCGGTGAGTTTATTGGTGCAGCTGTCGAGGCATCAGCTATGGGTTTCGGAGGAGACCTGCGTGTATTGGTAGGCTTCGATGCTCAGGGTAACATTATCGACTACTCGCTGCTGTCTCATGCCGAGACTCCAGGTTTGGGTTCGAAAGCGTCTGACTGGTTCAAGAAAGGAAATAAAGGTGATATTACCGGAAAGAATCCCGGAAGCGCTCCGCTGACGGTGAGCAAGGACGGTGGCGAAATTGATGCCATCACGGCTTCTACCATCACATCGCGTGCTTTCTTGAATGCTGTGAATACGGCTTATGCCGCTTACGCCGGACAGAATACGGCCGATGGAGCTACAGGAGCCACTCAAAAGAATGTTGAACAACCCGCTGCCGAATCTGCTGCAACAGATTCAATCAGCGCCAAATAAAGAAAGGAGCCTGACTTATGAATAACTTTAAAGTTTTGATGAACGGCATTATCAAGGAGAATCCTACCTTTGTGCTTCTGCTTGGTATGTGTCCTACACTGGGTACCACTTCTTCCGCCATTAACGGTATGGGTATGGGACTGGCCACCATGTTTGTGCTCATCTGCTCCAACGTGGTAATCTCTGCCATCAAGAACCTTATCCCCGACATGGTGCGCATTCCGTCGTATATCGTGGTTATCGCTTCGTTTGTGACGTTGCTTCAGATGGTGATGCAGGCTTATGTTCCGGCGTTGTATGCCACGCTGGGTTTGTTCATCCCGTTGATTGTGGTGAACTGTATCGTGCTGGGACGTGCCGAGGCCTTTGCAGCCAAGAACAATCCAGTGGCATCCCTGTTCGACGGTATTGGTATCGGCTTAGGCTTCACCATTGCCTTGACGCTGCTGGGCGCTGTCCGTGAATTCTTGGGAACTGGAAAGATTTTCGGTCTTTCACTCATTCCTGAAGATTATGGAATGCTGATATTCGTTCTGGCACCGGGTGCCTTCATCGCGTTAGGTTATCTCATCGCTTTGGTGAACCGCCTAAAGAAAGCTTGAGGCAACGGACAACCGGGGGGGAGTGGATTTTCTTCCGATCGGTTGTCAATTATTAACTGTTAATTGATTAGAAGATGGAATATATCTTAATATTTATTTCGGCAGTCTTTGTAAACAACATCGTACTGTCACAGTTCTTGGGTATTTGTCCGTTTTTGGGCGTTTCCAAGAAAGTGGATACTGCGCTGGGTATGTCGGCTGCGGTAGCCTTCGTGCTCACCATTGCCACGATTGTCACCTTCCTGTTGCAGAAGTATGTATTGGATGCCCTGAATTTGGGTTATCTGCAGACTATTACATTCATCCTTGTCATCGCCGCATTGGTACAGATGGTGGAAATCATTCTGAAAAAAGTATCGCCTTCGCTCTATCAGGCTTTGGGCGTATTCCTCCCTCTGATTACAACCAACTGCTGTATTTTGGGTGTGGCTATTTTGGTTATCCAGAAGGACTATGATTTGTTGACGGGTGTGGTTTACGCATTCTCCACTGCGTTGGGCTTTGGCTTGGCATTGACGTTGTTTGCCGGTCTGCGTGAGCAGATGAGTCTGGTTAACATACCGAAGGGCATGCAGGGAACTCCTATTGCACTGATTACAGCTGGCCTTTTGGCTATGGCTTTCATGGGCTTTTCCGGTGTTGTGAAGATTTAAGAAGCAGACATCGTTGAAAATAATGGCGTGTCGGCCTGTTTTTGGGGAAGTGGAAACACTTTTGAGAACTAAAAACAGGACGGCACGTTTTTTTTCTCATTTTTTCTGTATAAATTTAAAAATGTTTGCTACTTTTGTAGCAATAAAACGACCTAAAAACTAAAACACTCTATTATGAAAGAAAGAATATTAGTGACAGGAGGTACCGGATACATTGGTTCTCACACTGTTGTCGAACTGCAGAATGCTGGTTATGAAGTAGTGATTATTGATAATTTGTCTAACTCAAATGCTGATGTGGTGGACAATATTGAAAAGGTTTCTGGTATTCGTCCGGCGTTCGAGAAACTTGATTGTTTGGATTTAGAGGGACTTGACGCCATGTTCTCCAAATATAGCGGTATCAAAGCCATTATTCATTTTGCAGCCAGTAAGGCTGTGGGTGAATCTGTTGAAAAGCCGTTGAAGTATTATCGTAACAACTTGCTTTCTTTGATTAACTTGCTTGATCTGATGCCTAAACATGGAGTAGAAGGTATCGTGTTCTCTTCTTCATGTACGGTATATGGTCAGCCCGATGTTCTGCCGGTAACTGAGTCTGCACCTATCAAGAAGGCTGAGTCTCCTTATGGAAATACCAAACAGATTAACGAAGAAATCATATGTGATACGGTGGCTTCGGGTGCACCTATTAATGCTATCATGTTGCGCTATTTCAATCCGATTGGCGCTCATCCGACAGCATTGTTAGGAGAATTGCCCAACGGTGTTCCCCAAAATCTTGTTCCTTATCTGACACAGACGGCTATTGGTATTCGTGAGAAATTGAGTGTGTTTGGTGATGACTATGATACTCCTGACGGTTCTTGTATCCGTGACTTTATCAATGTTGTCGATCTGGCAAAAGCTCACGTTGTGGCTATTGACCGTATTCTGCAGCACAAGCAGAAAGAGAAAGTGGAAGTGTTCAACATCGGAACAGGCCGTGGGCTTTCTGTACTTGAGCTCATTAAGGCTTTCGAAACATCAACAGGTGTGAAGTTGAATTATCAGATTGTAGGCCGTCGTGCTGGTGATATTGTAAAGGTTTGGGCAGATCCGACATTGGCCAATGAAGAGCTGGGTTGGAAGGCTGAAACATCCATTGAAGACACGGTGCGTTCTGCATGGAACTGGCAGTTGAAGCTTCGCGAAAGGGGAATCCAATAAGAAAGAAATAGAAAAAATATAATAAACGAAGAAAAAAAACATCAACTCATTGAACAAATGTGGTTCCATATTTGTTCTTTGATTGCAATAAGCCTCAAACCGGTATGTGTATGTGAATATTCATAGTACGGTGTTTTATGTAAGTGACATAAATAGGCATAATTGCATAGTAGTTTTGTCGTGTTTTATTTTGTGTTTGTGTTGTGAATAGGTCTTGTCGTGATGACAAGACCTATTTTTTGTTCATTTCCAGCTTCTCAGAAGGTAGAGGTCTTTTGTCAATATGGACGTTGAAAGATTATTCTTATTTTGATAAGAATATTAATAATTCATATGAATGTAAATTGAAATATTTTTTAACTTTG
>DXAV01000048.1 GCA_019116805.1 Candidatus Bacteroides merdavium
GTTCATATGCAGTCTATCTTATAGACTACAATGTAGTAAATTCAAATCGTCGCACCCTAAAAATGCTTGTAAAAGACTATATTTCAATTATTTCAAAGACCAATTTCCATTTTTAACGGGACAGTAATGATATGGACTAACTGTAAGCCTATTCTCATTCAGCCACTTTGACGAAAATTCGGCTGATAAAGCCAACTATTCCCGCAGAAAATGTTATTTTTGCACATTAAAACCTGTACGAGAAGATGGAAGAAATGACAGAAAAGGACAACAGCCTGCCGCTTACGGAACAGCCGGTGGCATATACCGACGATAACATACGACACTTGGACGACATGGAGCACATCCGTGTCCGCTCGGGCATGTACATCGGCCGCCTGGGCGATGGTTCGCAGAGTGACGACGGTATTTACGTGCTACTGAAGGAGGTGATGGACAACTCCATCGACGAATTCAAGATGGGAGCCGGCAAGAAGATTGAAGTGACGATTGAGGACAGCCTCCGTGTCAGCGTCCGCGACTATGGTCGCGGTATCCCGCAAGGCAAACTCATTGAGGCAGTCAGCAAACTGAATACGGGCGGTAAATATGACTCCAAAGCCTTCAAGAAGAGTGTCGGCCTGAACGGTGTGGGTATCAAGGCGGTAAATGCCCTAAGCAGCCGTTTTGAGGTACGCAGTTACCGTGACGGCAAGGTTCGTACAGCTATTTTCGAACGGGGTGTCCTGCAAAGCAATACGACCGAGGATTCGCAGGAGGAAACGGGTACTTACATCTTCTTTGAACCAGATAATACCTTGTTTGTGGGTTACAGCTTCCAGAACCAGTTCGTGGAAACACTGCTGCGCAATTATACCTACCTGAACACAGGCCTTACCTTCCTTTACAACGGTCAGCGCATCGTTTCTCGTCACGGTTTGGAAGATTTGCTGAAAGACAACATGACCAGCGAAGGTCTTTATGATATCGTACACCTGAAAGGCGAAGACATCGAAATAGCCTTTACTCATACCAACCAATACGGCGAAGAATACTACTCCTTCGTCAACGGACAGCATACTACGCAAGGTGGTACGCACCAGTCAGCCCTGAAGGAGCACATCGCCCGCACCATCAAAGAGTTCTACAACAAGAATCAGGACTACGCCGACATACGCAACGGCCTCGTGGCCGCCATCGCCATCGATGTGGAGGAACCCATGTTCGAAAGCCAGACCAAGACGAAGCTCGGTTCGAACAACATGTGGCCTGCCAATCCGCAGGAAGGCACGCCCGCAGGTCCTACGGTGAACAAATATGTGGGCGACTTTATCAAGACCGAAGTGGACAACTTCCTGCACAAGAACCCGCTCGTAGCCGAGGTGATGCTCCAGAAGATACAGGACTCTGAAAAGGAGCGCAAAGCCATTGCCGGTGTCACCAAGCTGGCCCGCGAACGTGCCAAGAAAGCCAACCTGCACAACCGCAAACTGCGTGACTGCCGTTACCACCTAAACGATGGTAAGGGTAAAGAACAGGAAGCAGAATCGTGCATCTTCATCACCGAGGGCGACTCGGCCAGCGGCTCGATCACCAAAAGCCGCGACGTCAATACACAGGCCGTCTTCTCCCTTCGCGGAAAGCCGCTCAACTCCTACGGCCTGACGAAGAAGGTTGTCTATGAAAACGAAGAGTTCAACCTTCTGCAGGCCGCCCTCAACATTGAGGACGGGCTGGACGGACTGCGCTACAACAAAGTCATCGTGGCTACCGACGCCGATGTGGACGGCATGCACATCCGCCTGCTCATCATCACCTTCTTCCTGCAGTTCTTCCCAGACCTCATCAAGAAGGGGCACGTCTATATCCTGCAGACACCCCTCTTCCGTGTGCGCAACAAGAAGAAAACCAACTATTGCTACACCGAAGACGAGCGCCTGAAATCTATTGAGGAACTGGGTCCCAATCCTGAAATCACCCGATTCAAGGGTCTGGGAGAAATCTCGCCTGACGAATTCCGCCACTTTATCGGCAAAGACATGCGCCTGGAACAGGTGAGCCTGCGCAAGACCGACCTCGTCAAGGAACTGCTTGAATTCTACATGGGTAAAAACACCATGGAGCGCCAAAGTTTCATCATAGACAATCTGGTAATCGAAGAAGACAGGATAAATGAAGAATGAAAAACGAAGAATGAAGAATTTCAGCCAGCTTAACCGAATTCTCCATTCTTCGTCCTCGTTCCTCATCTCAAAGAGTCTTCATTCTTAATTCTTCATTTAACTATGACCAAAGCTATTTTTCCGGGAACATTCGACCCCTTCACCGTCGGCCACTATTCAGTCGTAAGACGTGCGCTGACATTTATCGACGAAATAGTCATCGGTATCGGCATCAACGATAACAAGAATACCCATTTCCCTATCGCCGAGCGTGAAGCCATGATCCGCGACCTGTATAAGGACGAACCTCGCGTCAGCGTGCAGGCATACGACAGCCTGACCATTGACTTTGCCCGCCAGGTAGGAGCCAACCTCATTATCCGCGGCATCCGGACGGTCAAGGACTTTGAGTACGAAGAGACTATTGCCGACATCAACCGTAAGCTGACCGGCATCGAAACCATTCTCCTCTTCACCGAACCAGAGCTTTCCTGCGTCAGCTCCACCATCGTCCGCGAACTGATGGGCTACGGAAAGGATGTCAGCATGTTCCTGCCCGAAGGTATGAATACGTCCAATAAATAAGCAATAGCCAACAATATGAAAAAGATACATCTATTTCTTTTGTTTATAACCTTATATGCCGCTCAGGCTGCAGGTCAGAAGTTGAATGACAGTCCTCTGCGCAAGCTGCAAATGGCCGAATTTGCCATCAGCCGCCTTTACGTGGACACAGTGAACGAGACAAAGCTGGTAGAGGATGCCATCGTGGGTATGCTCGAACATCTCGACCCACACTCCACCTACAGCAATCCTGAAGAAGTGAAAAAGATGAACGAGCCTCTGCAGGGTAACTTCGAAGGTATCGGCGTCCAGTTCCAGATGATCGAAGACACACTGCTCGTCATCCAGCCCGTCAGCGGTGGCCCCTCGGAAAAGGCGGGCATCCTGGCCGGCGACCGCATTACTGCCGTCGATGATACCGTCATCGCCGGTGTCAAGATGAGCACCGAAGACATCATGAAGCGCCTGCGCGGCCCCAAGGACACACGGGTGAAACTCACCGTGGTACGCCGCAACGTGGCCGACCCGCTCCAATTTGATGTCCTCCGTGACAAAATACCTCTTTTCAGCCTCGACGCTTCCTATATGATAGACGACCGCACAGGCTACATCCGTGTCAACCGCTTCGCCGCCACCACGGCCGAAGAGTTCTCCAAGGCACTGAAAGGGCTCCAGCAGCAAGGCATGAAGGATCTCATCCTTGACCTGCAGGGCAACGGCGGCGGCTACCTGAACGCCGCTATCGACCTGGCCAACGAGTTCCTCGGCCAGAAGGAGCTGATCGTCTATACCGAAGGTCGCGCCTCGCGACGTGCCGAGTTCGCCGCCCAAGGAAATGGAGCCTTCCGTCAAGGACGACTGGTAGTATTGGTGGACGAATATTCGGCTTCGGCCAGCGAAATCGTGACAGGTGCCGTGCAGGACTGGGACCGCGGTGTCGTCGTAGGCCGCCGCACCTTTGGCAAGGGTCTTGTGCAGCGTCCCATCGACCTGCCCGACGGCTCTATGATCCGCCTCACCATCGCCCGTTATTACACTCCTTCGGGCCGCTGCATCCAGAAGCCTTACAACGGTAAGGGTGACGACATGCAGGAAGCCTATGCCAAGGACCTGCTCAACCGCTTCGACCACGGCGAGCTGATGCACGCCGACAGCATCCACTTCCCCGACTCGCTGAAGTACCGCACACTGCGCCTGGGCCGCACCGTCTATGGCGGTGGTGGCATCATGCCCGACTTCTTCGTACCCATCGACACCACGCTCTACACCCACTGGCATCGCCAGCTCGTGGCCAAGGGCATTATCATCAAGGCCACCACAGGCTACATCGAGCAGCATCGCGAGGAGCTGAAAAATAAATACAAGACGTTCCGCGCCTTCAATGACAAGTTCGAGATAGACGATGCCTTCATGGACGACATCCGTGAGGCGGCGGATAAGGAGAAAATCAAGTTCGACGAGGAGCAGTACAATCGCGCCCTACCCCTCGTCCGTACGCAGCTCAAGGCCCTCATCGCCCGCGACTTGTGGGACATGAGCGAATACTATCAGGTGATGAACGCCACGAACGAGAGTGTACAGCAGGCACTCAAGGTGCTGCGCGAAGGGAAGTATCTGTTTTAACGGCGGGCGGCTGACTAGCGCTCACCGAACAGCCAACGGTTCAGCCAACGATTCACATAAACATTGACCACGGCACATCCGGCACCAATGGCAGCTCCCGCCAGCACATCCGACGGATAATGCACGCCCTCGTTCATGCGCGACACGCCCACCGAGCAGGCCCACAGGGCCGAGGGGGCAATGACGTACCACTTAGGGTAGCGCACGCAGAGCGACGTAGCCAGGGCGAAAGCTGTCGCCGTATGCCCTGAAGGGAAAGACGGGCTGTTTTCACGGCTATAGGCATGCACACGGTCGGGCCAACGGTCATAAGGACGCTCACGATCCACAAGGTACTTCATGCCATAGGTCACCACAAAAGCACCTGCCACGCTGGTGCCCACATACAAGGCATCCTTCAGCAGATCCTTGTCATGCTTGATCCAACTCGCCACGGCCATAGCTACCGGCACACCAATAGCCACATACGGTTCCGTTTGTGAAATCACCTTATTATAATTGCGGACAAACTTATTGTCCCAACCGTTCACCTTTTGCAGGGCGTCAATGTCCCAGTTCTGCGCCCACAAAGCCGAAGCGAACAGGAGTGCCATCATTCCCAAGAGTATCCTTCTCATACCGTGTACACTTATTATTACGTGCCAAAGATAAGGTAAATCCACCAAGTACACACACAAATCCTTGTAAAAACTATCCAACGGCGAAAGCCACAGTTTCGGAAAGTCACCGCTTCTTTTCATGTAAAACAATGCTTCTTCAGGAAGAAAACAATGCTTCTTCCAAGGGAAAACATTGCTTTCCATTCGGCGCCAGAAAGCCGCTTCCACACCACAAATATCCGCAAACATTACGGAAAAATTTCTTTAATCCCTTGCTTAATCAATGTATTTCCTCTATTTTTGCAAGGAAATAGTGTCCATTCACGAACGGAGGATATATTTGTAACTATTAAATAATTTAAATTCAATCATTTATGTGGTTAAGTAATTCATCTGTAGGAAGGAAAGTGGTGATGAGCGTTACCGGTATCGCCCTTGTCCTGTTTCTGACGTTTCACATGGCGATGAACCTTGTTGCGCTTATCTCAGCTGAGGGCTACAACATGGTTTGTGAGTTCCTGGGAGCTAACTGGTATGCATTGGTGGCAACAGTCGGTCTGGCCGCCTTGTTCGTCATCCACATCATCTATGCATTCTGGCTGACCATGCAGAACCGCAAGGCACGCGGTACTGAGCGCTACGCCGTGACTGAGAGACGCAAAGAAGTGGAATGGGCATCGCAGAACATGCTCGTACTGGGTATCATTGTCATCGTAGGCCTGGGTCTCCACCTGGTAAACTTCTGGTCAAAAATGCAGCTCCCCGAGCTGATGCACAACATGGGCATGCACGCCGACACGCTGACGCTGGCATATGCAGCCAACGGTGTTTATCACATTGAGAACACGTTTGCCAATCCGGTGTTCGTTGTTCTGTACCTCATCTGGCTGGGCGCCCTGTGGTTCCACCTGACTCACGGCTTCTGGAGCTCCATGCAGACACTGGGCTGGAACAACAAAACATGGCTCAGCCGCTGGCAGTGCATCTCCAACATCTATTCTACCATCGTAGTGCTCTGCTTCGCCCTGGTAGTGGTTGTGTTCTTCATCAAATCGTTGATGTAAGACAACGGGAGCTTGCTAATTCATTGAATTGTAAATGACTAAATTGTAATTACATTATGACCAAGATAGATTCAAGAATACCGGAAGGACCGGTAGCCGAGAAATGGACGAACTATAAAGCCCATCAGAAATTAGTAAACCCCGCCAACAAACGTCGTCTGGACATCATCGTGGTTGGTACAGGTCTGGCCGGTGCCAGTGCTGCCGCCTCGCTGGGCGAAATGGGTTTCAAAGTATTCAACTTCTGCATTCAGGACTCTCCGCGCCGCGCACACTCCATCGCCGCTCAGGGTGGTATCAATGCAGCCAAGAACTATCAGAACGACGGTGACTCCATCTATCGTCTGTTCTACGATACTGTAAAGGGCGGTGACTACCGTGCCCGTGAAGCCAACGTTTACCGTCTGGCCGAGGTATCGAACAACATCATCGACCAGTGCGTGGCACAAGGTGTTCCCTTCGCTCGCGAATACGGCGGTACGCTGGCCAACCGTTCGTTCGGTGGTGCACAGGTATCACGTACCTTCTACGCCAAAGGTCAGACAGGCCAGCAGCTGCTGCTGGGTGCTTACTCTGCACTGAGCCGCCAGGTAAATGCCGGTACTGTAAAACTCTATACCCGCTACGAAATGGAAGACGTCGTTATCATCGACGGTCGTGCCCGTGGTATCATCGCCAAGAATCTGGTAACAGGTAAGCTGGAGCGCTTCGCCGCTCACGCTGTAGTTATCGCTACCGGCGGTTACGGAAACACGTACTTCCTCTCGACCAACGCTATGGCATGTAACTGCTCGGCTGCTATGGCCTGCTACCGCAAGGGTGCCTGGTTTGCCAACCCGGCTTACGTACAGATCCACCCGACCTGTATCCCCGTACACGGCGACAAGCAGTCCAAGCTGACTTTGATGTCCGAGTCTCTGCGTAACGACGGTCGTATCTGGGTTCCCAAGAAACTGGAAGATGCCAAGAAGCTGCAGGAAGGTACGCTGCAAGGCAAAGATATCCCCGAAGAAGACCGCGACTACTACTTGGAGCGCCGCTATCCGGCCTTCGGTAACCTCGTTCCGCGCGACGTTGCCAGCCGTGCTGCCAAGGAGCGTTGCGACAAGGGCTACGGCGTGAACAACACCGGTCTGGCCGTGTTCCTCGACTTCTCCGAAGCCATCAACCGTCTGGGTAAGGATGTAGTGGCACAGCGCTACGGCAACCTCTTCGACATGTACGAAGAAATCACCGACGTATCGCCCTACGAAAACCCGATGATGATTTATCCGGCCATCCACTACACCATGGGCGGTATCTGGGTTGACTACGAACTGATGACCTCTATCAAGGGTCTGTTCGCCATCGGCGAATGTAACTTCTCCGACCACGGTGCCAACCGTTTGGGTGCTTCCGCTCTGATGCAGGGTCTGGCTGACGGTTACTTCGTATTGCCTTACACTATCCAGAACTATCTGGCCGACCAAATCACCGTTCCCCGCTTCTCTACCGACCTGCCTGAATTTGCAGAAGCCGAAAAGGCTGTTCAGGACAAGATTGACCACCTGATGAACATCAAGGGTAAGAAGTCTGTTGACTCTATCCACAAGGAACTGGGTCACATCATGTGGGAATTTGTAGGTATGGGCCGTACAGCCGAAGGTTTGAAGGAAGGTCTGGCCAAGCTGAAGGACATCCGCAAGGAATTCGAAACCAACCTCTTTATCCCGGGCAGCAAGGAAGGCATGAACGTAGAGCTCGACAAGGCCATCCGTCTGAACGACTTTATTACGATGGGCGAACTCATCGCTTACGACGCACTGAACCGCAACGAATCGTGCGGTGGTCACTTCCGCGAAGAATATCAGACAGAAGAAGGCGAAGCCAAGCGCGACGACGAAAACTTCTTCTACGTAGCTTGCTGGGAATACCAGGGCAGCGACGACAAGGCTCCGGTATTGCTGAAAGAGCCGCTGGTTTACGAAGCCATCAAGGTACAGACTCGTAACTACAAGAGCTAATCGGGAACGTTGAACAATTAAAGAATTAACGAAAATGGATAAAAATATATCATTTACACTGAAAGTATGGCGTCAGGCAGGCCCCAAGGCCAAAGGCGCTTTCGAAACCTATCAGATGAAAGACATTCCCGGCGATACTTCTTTCCTGGAAATGCTGGACATCCTGAACGAGCAACTGATTTCTGAAGGCAAGGAACCGGTTGTATTCGACCACGACTGCCGCGAAGGTATCTGCGGTATGTGCTCACTCTACATCAACGGACATCCGCACGGACCTGCACAGGGTGCAACAACTTGTCAGATCTATATGCGCCGCTTCAACGACGGCGATACCATCACCGTAGAGCCCTGGCGTTCGGCCGGTTTCCCCGTCATCAAGGACTTGATGGTGGACCGCACGGCTTACGACAAAATCATGCAGGCTGGTGGTTACGTAAGCGTCAACACTGGTGCTCCGCAGGATGCTAACGCTATCCTGATTCCGAAACCCATTGCTGACGAGGCTATGGACGCTGCCAGCTGCATCGGCTGTGGTGCCTGCGTAGCTGCTTGTAAGAACGGTTCGGCCATGTTGTTCGTATCGGCCAAGGTAAGCCAGCTCAACCTGCTGCCCCAAGGCAAGCCCGAAGCACTGCGCCGTGCCAAAGCCATGTTGGCCAAAATGGATGAGCTGGGCTTCGGTAACTGTACCAACACCCGTGCCTGCGAAGCTGAATGTCCGAAGAACGTCTCTATCAGCAACATTGCCCGCCTGAACCGCGACTTCATCCGTGCCAAGCTGAAAGACTGATCAGACTCCTCTCTACATTTGATTAATATCAACACGAACTCCTCTGCCGGAAACTTCTGGCAGAGGAGTTCTTCTTTTATGAGCTCCCCAACAACAATCAGCTATTATACTTACAACTTGATAGCCAGATAAAGATTTTCCTTTCAATTCTTCTTTTGTGCTCGCAAACAACAAAGAATAGTGAAAGTAACTTAAAATAAAGTGTAAAAAGGACAATTGTTTTGGAGAATAAAAAAAGAGTCCATACATTTGCATAGTGATTTTTTTCATAGTATTAGATTTAAGGTTAACAAAGGTTGGGCTCGGCGGAGCCCATTTTTTATGCCCATAGGTTTAGGACCTCCACACTTTCCTGATACAAATCGAAAGAAGAATACCTATCAAAGAAGAAATTCCAGTTTCTTTCCTAAATTACTCCATTTCTTTGCACAGAGAAAAGGCAGAACCCGCCAGCCAAACTTAAAACTAAACCTATTAATCAACTTCAAAACGACTAATTATGAAAAGAATTCTACCACTATGCCACATCCTGTTTACAGGAGCCTTCGTCCTGATGACATCCTGCAATGACAACGACGACCTGCACTCCAACCAAGTGCCTGAAAACATCCCCGAAAAAGTTATTCTGGAATTCAATGCCAAATATCCCAATGCCACCAACGTAACCTGGAGCACCAAGGACACATACGCCGTAGCCGATTTCTACCTGGCCAGTACCCGCACCGGCGGCCACGAGCCCAACAACACGGCCTGGTTCAACATGGCAGGCCATTGGAGCATGACAGAAACCGAGATTAGTTACCTGCAGTTACCCGAAGCCGTAAGAACAGCTTTCGAAGCAAGCCCGTACGCAAACTGGCGGATGGACGATGAAATAGACAAACTCCAGCGCAGCGACAACAATGAAACGCTATATATTATTGAGGTAAGCCAAAAAGAAGGAAATGTGGAAACGAAAGTTGACCTGTACTATACGGAAGAAGGTATCCTGGTGAAAGAAATCATAGATGCTGAAACAGACGACGATTACCACGAATACCTGCCACAACAACCGGAAGGGAATATACAGACCTGGCTCGATCAAAACTTCCCCAATGCGCGCATTGTGGACTATGATCAGGAGCACAACGGTACGGAAGTGGAAATCATAGCCGACGGACTGAAACACGAAATCCTGTTCGACAACCAACAGCAATGGATTTACACCAAGACCGAGTACGACCGCAGAGACTTGGCCCAAGTCCCCACCGACATCCTGAACCACTTGCGTACCTCACCCTATTATACCAGCGACAATGCTATTGACGACGTGGAGAAATACACCACGCGCGACAACGGAACTTACTACTGCTTCGAACTTGCAACGGCATACGACGATGATATAAAGGTGTATGTGGACGAAACCGGCATCATCAGCCGTCCGCAGAACGGAAACGGCGACGGAAACAGCAGTGTACCTGTAGCTGACGACCTCCAGAGCTTCATCGACCAGAAGTATCCCGGCGCAGTCATTCTGGAAAAGGATTACGACCATGGCTATTTGGAAATAGACATCCTGCACGACGGTATAGAGAAAGAAGTCAAGTTCAACGGCCAGAACCAATGGATTCGTACCGAATGGGAAGTACGCCAGCTGCCCGAAACTGTGAAGAATGTGGTTGCCGCCGAAGGCTACACGTTGGACGACAATGAATTCAACTACGTGGAAACAACTGACAGCAGCTGGTACGAAGTGGAAGTGCGTAAAGGACGCGACGAACTGAAGCTGTACATCAGTCCCGCAGGCGAAATCCTGCGCACGGAGTACGACGACTAATCTTCTCCGTTTCGTCGGCCTCCCACGAAGTGCTTCATGAGGGGCTGACGAAGCACTGCATGAGGGTGTCAGGAAGTGCTTCGTGACACCTTGACAAAGCACTGTGTCAGAGGGTCAGGAAGCACCGTGTCAGGCCGCCATCTCCCGACATCGGCCGACGGCATGCTTCATGCTTATGCCAACAGATGGTAAACTCCTCCGACCAACGCCTTCACAACTCCCTTCATCTCCAGCTCGAAAAGGAGGGCGCTCATGCGGTTGACAGGAATGTTGGCCTCCACCACCAGCGTGTTGATGTGCAGGTCGTCGCGGCTCAATATCTTGACGACCCGCGCTTCTTCCTCCGTCAGTTCGGGGAAGAGGCTGCGCTGTACGGGGGTATTCTGGCAACTCTCCGCAGCCCGTCCCCAGTTCATGGCTTTCACAAAATCGGCCACATCGTTGATGAGTGCCGCCCTGTTGTCGCGTATCAGCTGGTTGCAGCCTGTAGAATATTCGTCCGTCGCCCGGCCGGGCACGGCAAAACAGTCGCGGTGATAGCCCTCGGCCAGCTCTGCCGTGATGAGCGAACCGCCTTTGGCTGCCGACTCCACCACAATGACGGCATCGCTCATGCCGGCCACGATGCGGTTGCGGCTCACAAAGTTGTGACGGTCGGGATTGGTCCCGGTCGGAAACTCCGTCAGCAGGCCGCCCTCGGCCAACATATCGACGGCCGTCTTCCGATGGACAGCAGGATAGATGCGGTCAAGCCCGTGGGCCAGCACGCCTACGGTAGAGAGGCCGTTGGACAGAGCGGCCCGATGGGCATGCACGTCGATGCCATAGGCCAGGCCGCTGACAACGAGTACATCGGTACACAGGCTGGAAAGGTCGCGGAGGAAGTCGGCACAGAAGCGTTTCCCGTAGTCGGTGGCACGACGCGTGCCCACCATGCTGACCACCCGCAAGCGGTTCAAATCGGCATTCCCCTTGAAATACAAGACGACAGGGGCATCCTCACATTCACGCAGACGCGAGGGATAGCGTTCGTCGGCCAGCGTCAGGCACTCCACCCGATTTTTCTCGGCCCACTCCAGTTCCTGCTCAGCCTGGAGGAAGGCGGAAGGATTGTCGAGTGCGGTCACAACAGAAGCGTGGAACATATCAGGATAGCGCTCGGGCAGCTCCGTGCGGAGGCGGAACACCTCGGCCGCACTGCCCACGGTATCCACCAGCCGCTTGGCACCAATGTGCCCGATACCCGGACAAAGGGTCAGGGCGATGCTGCAAATTCGTTCGTCGGTATTCATGGTATTCAGATGTAAGCGTGGAAAGAAAGGTTCAATCGGTTGCAGGTGTCAGATAGGGCGCAAAGACACGGTCGAACAGTTCACTCTCGCTCAGCCGCCCGTTCACCACACAGACGGCCTCGACCACGCCCTTCAACGACACCTTGCCGTCGCTCTTGCGGAAGATGTCCTGATAGAAGACGTACTTGATGCCTTCCTTCTTCATGTAAAGCTTCGAAATGAACTCGTCGCCGCTCTTCAGCGGCGTCTTGAAGGCCATGCTGATGCGGGCCACTACAGGGTCGACACCCTGCTCGTGGAGGGCGGCGAAGCTGATGCCCACGGAGGTAAGGAATTCGTGGCGCGTATGTTCCAGGTAGTGCTGGTAGTTGGCGTTGTTCACAATGCCCTGCAGGTCGCACTCGTAGTCGCGCACCTTCATTTCCAGCTCGTAGATGTATTTTTCTGCCATATTATTAAATTTATTATCCTCGCTGATGTTCCACATCCAGCCCCTTGAACCGCTTCAGCTCCTCGAGGCTGACCAGCTTGTAGAGCTTGTCGCTGGGGCGTATCTTGACGGACTTCATGGAAAAGTGTTCGCCTTTGTGGACGGTCTGGACGGGCTTCAGGTCGACACGGGCTTCCTCCAGCGTGACGTACTCGGCGCCGGTCGTGGGACCGGTGATGAGCAGCTTGTCGCCCACACTGACCTCGGCCGCCTCGACGAGGAACTCGGCCACACCGATGTTGGAGAAGTAGCGGATGCCCTTGCCCACGTATATCTTGCGCTCTGTAGCTGCCGAACCATAGTTCTTCGTCCATTCGCCCAGACGCTGGCCCAGGTAGTAACCGTCCCAGAAGCCGCGGTTGAAGACCGTAGCCAGGCGGCGGTTCCATTCTTCTATCTTCTCGTCCGTAAAGGTATTGTCCAGGTAGGCGCGGATGGCTTCCTTGTAGCACTCCACCACGGTGCGCACATACTCGGGACCGCGCGCACGGCCTTCTATCTTGAACACCCGCACGCCCGCATCCATCATCTTGTTCATGAAGTGGATGGTCTTCAGGTCCTTGGGCGACATGATGTACTGGTTGTCAATCTCCAGCTCGGCGTCGGTCTCCTTGTCGCGCACGATGTAGGAGCGGCGGCACACCTGCATGCAGGCACCGCGGTTGGCCGAGTTGTTCATCTGGTGGAGCGACAGGTAGCACTTGCCGCTGACGGCCATGCACAGGGCACCGTGGCAGAACATCTCGATGCGGATGCGCTGGCCCGACGGGCCGCAGATATTCTCTTCGCAGATGTGGCGGTAGATTTCGGCCACCTGCTCCAAGTTGAGTTCGCGCGCCAGCACCACTACGTCGGCAAACTGGGCGTAGAAGCGCAGGGCCTCCACGTTGCTGATGTTGAGCTGCGTGCTGAGGTGCACCTCCTGCCCTATCTCGCGGGCATAGGTCATCACGGCCACGTCGGCCGCGATGATGGCCGAGATGCCGGCCTCCTTGGCGGCACGCACGATGGTGCGCATCAGGGGGATGTCCTGGTCGTAGATGATGGTATTCACGGTGAGGTAGCTCTTCATGCCGTGCTCGTCGCACGTGCGGGCTATCTCGCGCAGGTCGTCGATGGTGAACGTGTTGGCCGAGCGGGCACGCATGTTCAGGTTCTCGATGCCGAAGTAGATGGAGTCCGCTCCGGCCTGTATGGCGGCGGCCAGCGACTCGCGCGAGCCGACGGGGGCCATTATCTCAAAGTCTTTCAGTTCCATGTCTTTTTATCAGTTATGTGGCAAAGGTAGATATTTTTCCGTACTTTTGCAGCCTAAACACAACAGAATATGAAGATAGCCAACATAGACCTGGGCCCGCACCCCGTGCTCCTCGCCCCGATGGAGGACGTCACCGACCCCGCCTTCCGCCTGATGTGCAAGCGCTTCGGCGCCGACATGGTATATACCGAGTTCGTCTCGGCCGACGCCCTGATACGCTCCGTCAGCAAGACGGAGCAGAAGCTCAACATCAGCGACGAGGAGCGCCCCGTGGCCATCCAGATATACGGACGCGACACGGCCACGATGGTCGAAGCCGCCAAGATCGTGGAGCAGGCACGGCCCGACATCCTCGATATCAACTTCGGTTGCCCCGTGAAGCGCGTGGCGGGCAAGGGAGCCGGAGCAGGCATGCTCCAGAACATCCCGCTGATGCTGGAGATTACCCGCGCCGTGGTCGATGCGGTGAAGATACCCGTCACCGTGAAGACCCGCCTCGGCTGGGATGCCGAGCACAAGATTATCGCCACCCTGGCCGAGCAGTTGCAGGATTGCGGCATCAGCGCCCTGACCATCCATGGCCGTACCCGCGCGCAGATGTACACGGGCGAAGCCGACTGGACCCTCATCGGCGAGGTGAAGAAGAATCCGCGCATACACATCCCCATCATCGGTAACGGCGACGTCACCACCCCGCAACGTGCCTTCGAGTGTTTCGAGCGCTACAGTGTGGACGCCATCATGATAGGCCGCGCCAGCTTCGGACGGCCGTGGATATTCAAGGAAGTGAAACACTATCTGGAAACGGGCGAGGAGCTTCCTCCCCTCACCCCCGAATGGTGCATGGACGTGCTCCGGCAGGAGGTAGAAGACAGCGTCAACCTGCT
>DXAV01000049.1 GCA_019116805.1 Candidatus Bacteroides merdavium
AAAACAGTAATATTTATTGGGGAACAGGACGATTACTTGACATTTCACCTGATGGCACAGAACTGGCTTACGTTAGCAACATCAACAAACAAGCTAATATTATGGTGCGCAAATCAGGTCCTCAGAGTGCAGCTACACAACGAACATTCAGAAACGTCAATGACTTCTCATGGGGAAAGGATGGTAATCTATATTTCTCAGATAACTCTGATGTGCAGAAAGTGCAAATTGGAGTTACCAATGCTCATTCGGGAAGCTTGATGCGACAGCTTACCAATAACAATCTGGACTCAAATCCTGTTGTAACTAAGGATGGCAAAATTTTGTTCTTCACCCGAGTAGATAAATCAGGACCTTCAATTTGGTCGCTCAACCTTGAAGACGGAGCTCTTACTTCATGTGCTAGAGGATACAATCCGAGTCTGATTGGTGACAAGAATGATTCTTTCATTTGTGTCAGAAACTCTACTGCAGGAGTCAGTGAAATTTGGATGGTAAACTATGTTGAAGGCAAAGAGACGCTGATTCTTTCGGATAAGGACAGAGGATTCAGCAATCCTACTGTTTCTCCCGACGGTGAATGGATTTTGTGTCAAGGCAACAGCAAATCTTCTATCACAAAGAAAAACAATCTCGATTTATTTGCTGTGAAATTGGATGGTACGAACTTCCTGCAATTAACTTATCATCCGGCTGATGACTGCTGTCCAGAGTGGTCTGCAGATGGAGAATATATCTATTTTATCTCAAGTCGTGCGAATAAGAACGACTATTTCAATGTCTGGAGAATGAAATTTAATTTATAAAGCTCTAACAAGGTAAATTGAGCAACTTCGAGATTTGCTATCTTTAGCAACGGGATGCTCAAAAGCCATATTTTACATATCAACGCGGGATTGTAACATAATTTTGGTACAACCCCGCGTTTTTTTGTAAAAGCCCACAACTAAGACATTACCTTGAATCAATGGAAATATTGGTGATAAACACTAAAAGAACAAATTCAAAGCAGAATATTTCTCCCATTGACATCTGAGATTCATGACTTCTGATTATCTTTGCAGGAAATTAGAGTTATAACATGAAGTTTTCTGAATTACCCTTGAACGACAGCGTTCTTGATGCGCTTGACGCCATGCGTTTTGAAGAATGCACTCCTATACAAGAAAAATCCATTCCAGTGATTCTAGAAGGTAGAGACCTGATAGCCGTAGCGCAGACTGGAACAGGAAAAACAGCCGCCTATCTGTTGCCGGTATTGAATCGTCTTTCAGAAGGAAATTATCCTGAAGATGCCATTAATTGCATCGTGATGGCCCCTACACGCGAACTGGCCCAGCAGATAGACCAACAGATGGAAGGTTTTTCCTACTTTATGCCGGTGAGCAGCGTGGCTGTATATGGAGGAAACGACGGCATCTTGTTTGAGCAGCAGAAGAAAGGGCTTACGTTGGGAGCCGATGTGGTTATCGCCACGCCTGGCCGTCTGATAGCCCATCTTAATTTGGGATATGTCGATTTGTCCAAGGTTTCTTATTTCATTCTGGACGAAGCCGACCGCATGCTCGACATGGGTTTCTATGACGACATCATGCAGATTGTGAAATACCTCCCCAAGGAACGTCAGACCATCATGTTTTCGGCCACCATGCCTGCCAAGATACAGCAGTTGGCCAAGAACATTCTGAACGATCCTGCGGAAGTGAAGCTGGCCGTATCCAAGCCAGCCGACAAAATCATTCAGGCGGCTTATGTCTGCTATGAAAACCAGAAGCTAGGCATCATCCGCAGTCTTTTCGCTGATGAGGTGCCTGAACGTGTCATTATCTTCGCCTCTTCGAAAATAAAGGTGAAGGAGGTGACGAAAGCCTTGAAGCAGATGAAGCTGAACGTTGGAGAAATGCACTCCGACCTGGAGCAGGCACAGCGCGAAGCTGTCATGCACGAATTCAAGGCAGGTCGTGTCAACATTCTGGTGGCTACGGACATCGTGGCACGAGGCATCGACATCGATGACATCCGTCTGGTCATCAACTTCGACGTTCCCCACGATTGCGAGGACTATGTGCATCGCATCGGCCGTACAGCGCGTGCCAACAATGACGGCGTGGCCATCACCTTCGTCAGCGAGAAGGAACAGACCAACTTCCGAACCATCGAAAAGTTCTTGGAAAAAGACATTTATAAAATCCCTGTTCCTGCCGAGCTGGGCGAAGCGCCCGAATACCAGCCGAAGAACGGCGGCGATAAAGGAGGAAGAAAACGTGGAGGAGGAAACAAGTCGCGTAAAGGTGGTGGTGACAGAAAGCGCCAGCGCAAGGGTGGAAAGGAAAACAAATAAAAGAAATTCCCCTACAGAACTTTCTAGAAGCGCTGTAGGGGAATTTTATTTCTGATTTGTCGCTCAGTCAAAACATTCAGCATCCTGAAAAGAAACGGCTCGGGCATCTTTTTCCGACAGGAGCAGCTGCTCCTCACCTATCGGCCAATCAATGCCTATCGTCTCATCGTTGTAGCGTACGGACGCTTCAGCCTGAGGGGCATACGCATTGTCCACCTTGTAGGTAAAGATGGCTTCTTCGCTCAACACTAGGAAGCCGTGGGCAAAGCCACGTGGAATGAAAAACTGGCGTTTGTTGTCTTCACTCAGTTCTACACTGACATGCCGTCCGAAGGTGGGCGACGAGCGGCGCATATCAACAGCCACATCCAGTACCCTACCCTTAATGACACGCACCAGCTTGGCTTGGCTGAATTCCCCTTTTTGGTAATGCAAGCCGCGGAGTACGCCGTAGGAAGACATGGATTCGTTGTCCTGTACGAAATGGACATCGCCTATGTGTTGTCGGAATTCCTCTTCCTTGAAGGCTTCCATAAAATAACCCCGCGCATCGCGGAACACTTTGGGCTCGATAACCCAAACTCCGTCTATTTCAGTCTGAATATAATTCATGATACTAAAAAGTTTTATGGACTTTCATCTGAAAGCCGAAATTATCACCATATATGTCGCCCATATCCAAACCTAAAGAAGCGTGGAATGTCCATGTCTTCAGTTTGGCAGGGGTATATTGAAAAGCTGCATAAGCCGAAAAGTTCTCCAAGATGTCCAATGTAGGTACCCCATGGGTACCCCATGTCCGATTGTATGTCACTTTGGCCATGTAGTTCCATTCGTCTGAAATCTCTCCACTCCATCCCATGTGCAGGGCTTTCACGCGGTTGTATTTGAACGACATGGTACCATCTTCGTTGTAGATGGGTGCGCGCAGCAACGGATTGCCGTTGGCCATTCCCCAATGGGCCCAGCCATGATACAGACCGTTATTGTAATAGTTGTCACTACCCCCTGTCTTATGTACGGGACCTTCTTCAGGCTCGTGCAGGCCGTGGAGCGGGCCGCTTTGGTTGGTGGTTTGCAGATATTCCAACACGACGTTGTTGATGGGGCGGAAACGGTTGAACTTCAACTCTATTCCCCACAGACCGTCCCATCCGTTCTGCTTGCCCATGGCCGAAAAATCTTCGAAATAATTGTCAAGGTAAGCACTGATGGAGAAGTCCTTTCCGCGATAGGTGCCTCGTATCTGCTCGGTACCCATGAAGTTCCCTTGGTAATAAAGGGCATCGTTCTCAGGGGCATCCTCGCCAGCTGAACCTGGGATAAAGATACGAAAATAATCCTTCAAGCTGTTGCCCAAATCAGTTTCACCACTGCTTGTCACCAATTGTCCTCCGAACTGAGTATCCAGAACCATACCAAAATCCAACTGCCATTTACCATTGGGAACTCCGATACGGACAAATCCCTCCTTGTGATGGTATTTGATGTTCTTGGTGTACCAGCCTGCAGCAAGATTGGTATGGTCTTCCAACCAGTTGCTGTCCGTAAACCATCCATAGGAGATTTCGCCCTTGATGGCCAGGCGTGGCAACAGATACAGGTACTCGGGGATGCCCACCATAATCTGGGGTATGGGCTTGGCATTCCCCGACCACGTAAGCTCACCGCTGCTCAGGCGGGAATTGATCAGCGGAGCTGTCATTTCCTTGCTTCCGGCAAAAATGCCGAACCATTTATATCTGAAGTCGGCATATGCCTGATGGATACCCGAATTAAATCCGGCAGCCGCAACGAGGTCCAAGCCACCTTCAACATTCCATTTCCCCCAACGGTCGTTATAGAAAATGCCGCTGCGGATATAGGTGTTGTTGTCAATGGATGCCAGTCCCTGCTGGTTGCTCACCTGCCACAACGGGGTATTGTCGCCCGTATGTACAGTAGCTCCATATTCGACAAAAGAACTGAGCGTATGCTTTTTTTGCGCCATCGCATTTCCTCCACTTATGAGCAGAAATGCCAAGAGGCATATTTTGATGTGCATAAATTTAGGTACGTTTATTGATAAAACGCTGCAAAAATAGCAAAAGGCGGGCGGAGAGGCAAACATTCCGTTCATATTTTGTTCATAAGAAAAACAGGAAATTTGTTACTTTTATCCGATAATTCTGTTATTTTTGCATCATGATTGAATTATCCCGACACATAGAAACACTGCTTCTGGAGAATGATTGCGTCATTGTCCCCGATTTCGGTGGCTTTGTCGCCCATTACAATCCGGCTACATATATAGAGGAAGAACATCTGTTTCTCCCCCCCGCCCGCATCATCGGCTTCAACCCGCAGTTGAAGATGAATGACGGACTCTTGGTACAATCGTATATGTCTGTCTATGGCACCAATTTCGCGGATGCGACCCGCATGGTGGACAAGGACGTCCAAAGCCTGGTGTCCTGTCTGCATGAGAATGGAAAGGCGGAACTGCCCAACATCGGCGAAATATGCTATACGATACATGGCACGTACAACTTCTTGCCTTACGATAACAAAGTGACAACTCCCGAACTATATGGCTTGGACAGTTTTGAGATGAAGCCACTGGCTGCCTTGCGCAAGATGGAAGCCCGCAGGACTTCAGCGCGTTTCCCCGAGACGGAAGTCAAGCCGACAAGGCAAAAGAGCAGAAACAGACGTACGATAAAGCTGAACCGTGCTTATTTGTCCAATGCCGCAGCTGCTGT
The DNA here is from genome assembly GCA_019116805.1 of Candidatus Bacteroides merdavium. GTDB lineage: Bacteria > Bacteroidota > Bacteroidia > Bacteroidales > Bacteroidaceae > Bacteroides > Bacteroides merdavium. The sequence goes on from DXAV01000049.1 coordinate 5,083, forward strand.
AGCCGCTATCATTCTGTTTTTTATGTTTTCCATTCCTGTAGAGAACACGGAAATCATCCAAGGCAACTATGCACAACTGCTTCCGACGGAGATATTCGAACAAATGGAAAAGCAGTCGCTGGTTCTCACGCCGGTTGTCACCCCCCAATCGGGCAAGCGGCAGGTTATGGGCCGACAAGCTACGGCGGAAAACAAAACGACAAAAGAAATCAAACCGATAGCCGTTCGCGAAGTAAAGGTAAAGGCTGTAGAAAACAAAAAAACTCCTGTTGCAGCATCGCAACCGCAAAAGCAGACAGAGGTAAAAGTGGTTGTCAAGAAACCCTATCACATCATTGTAGCCAGTATGGCTACGGAGAAAGATGCCCAAGACATGGCCGAACAGCTGAAGAAAGAAGGCTATCAGGGAGCTTCCGCCATCATCGGTAACGGAAAAATGAGAGTCAGCATCGAGTCCTTTGCCACCCAGGCCGAAGCCTATCAGAGCTTGCAGGTGATTCGAGAGAAAGAAGCCTACCAGAGCGCATGGGTATTGAAGTATTGAACCTAACAACAAGTAAGAATGAAGCGAGTACGTTGTCCTAAATGTGAAAACTTTCTGACCTTTGACGAAACGAAATATTCCGAAGGCCAGTCGCTGGTTTTTGTCTGCGACCATTGCAAGAAGCAGTTCAGTATCCGATTGGGTAAGAGCAAGATACAGGCGCCGCGAAAGGAAGAAAAATTGGACGAGACTGAATTCAAGGATGCTTTCGGCAGTATTACCGTCATCGAAAACGTATTCGGCTTCAAGCAGGTGCTCCCCTTGCAGGAGGGAGACAATGTCATCGGGCGCCGCTGTATCGGTACGGAGATCAATGTCCCCATCGAAACCTCGGACATGAGCATGGATCGCCGCCACTGCATCATCAACGTAAAACGCAACAAGCAGGGAGAGATTGTCTATACCTTGCGCGATGCCCCCAGTCTGACAGGTACATTCCTGAACAACGAAATTTTGGGCGACCGCGATCGTGTGCGTATCGAAGACGGCGCCATCGTCACCATCGGCGCCACCACTTTTATCTTAAGAGCCGGAGAATAAAAATATTCCCCTTCCCTTTATCGAGGTATTCGCAACCGCTTAAGCCGGGCAAACGTTTTCTTCATTCGGAAGAGGTAATGTTTGGGGCAAAGAAACAATGTTTTAAGTATAGAAAAGCAATGCTTTCCTTGGAAGAAAGCATTGCTTTTTCAAAAAAAGGACGGAGCCATATCGCATATTGCAATACGGCTCCGTCGCTTTCTATCTTGTTTTTATTCTGAAGAATTACTCTGCCTCGGAGGACAATCTTCTTCTTCTTGTCGTCTTTTCCTTGCTGGCTTCCACTTTCTGCTCAACAGATACACCTGCCAGTTCGGGGTCAATCATGATGCGGCCGCAATATTCGCAGACAATCACTTTCTTGCGCAGGCGGATGTCCAGTTGTCTCTGGGGCGGGATTTTGTTGAAGCAGCCACCACAGGCGTCACGCTGCACGTAAACAATACCCAAGCCGTTGCGCGAATTCTTACGAATACGCTTGAAAGACTGGAGCAGACGGGGCTCAATCTTAGTTTCCAGATCTTTCGCCTTGTCTCTCAGTTTCTCTTCCTCCTGCTTGGTTTCCGAGATGATTTCGTCCAGTTCGTTCTTCTTCACCTCCAGGTCCTGCTGTCTTTCTTCCAGTTGTGCGTTGCTGGCTTCCAGTTCCTTGGCTTTTGCTGCTTCCTGTTCGGTGAATTCGCGGATACGTTTTTCACACAACTCGATTTCCAGTGTCTGGAATTCGATTTCCTTGCTCAAGAAATCATACTCACGGTTGTTGCGCACATTTTCCTGTTGTTCCTTATACTTTGCTACAGAAGCCTTGGCCGTTTCAATTTCCACTTTCTTGGTGGCAATGGAGGTTTTCAGTTCGGACACTTCCGACTTAATTCTTTCGATACGGGTCGTCAAACCGGCGATTTCGTCTTCCAAGTCTTGTACTTCCAACGGAAGTTCACCTCTCAAAGTCTTGATTTCATCAATCTTGGAGAGTGTCGTCTGCAACTGGAACAAGGTTTTCAGCTTCTGTTCAACAGTCAGTTCCTGCTGTACTTCTTTTTTCGCTTCTTTAGCCATTTTAATTACATGTATTTAATGGGATTGGTGTTCACCTTGGTCTGTTGCATGTCCAGGCCGGGGAACATTTCCCTGATTATAGTATAAAATATCTCTTTTGTATATTGTTCGCTTTCGTAGTGTCCCGTCTCGGCCAGCAGAATTTCGCCCTCATGACCGAAGTATTCATGATACTTTATTTCACCCGTGATGAATACATCCGCTCCCTGCCGGATGGCAAGCGGCATCAGGAACGAACCTGAACCTCCGCATAAGGCAACGGTCTGTATTTCCCTTCCCATCAGCTTGTTATGCCGCAGGCATTCCACTTCGAACGTCTTCTTTACGCGCTTCAGAAACTCCAGTTCTGTCTCTGGGCTCTCCAGCTCGCCTATGATACCTGCTCCGCTCTGCTGCCATGTATTCTGCAACGGATAGAAGTCGAACGCTGGTTCCTCGTAGGGGTGAGCTGCCAGCAGGGCACGGAGGGCTTCAGCTTTTCGATGGGACGGCAGAACTGTCTCAATGCGCACTTCGGGCTCAGTATGCAGCTCGCCGATTGTGCCGCAATAGGGATGAGTCCCTTCCTGTGCACGGAACGTACCTTCGCCTGCCACGTTGTAGCTGCATGCGTCATAGTTTCCGATGCTACCGCATCCGGCCGCAAACAAGGCGTTTCTCACGTCGTCGGCTTTGGCTGTCGGCACAAAGGTGACCAGTTTCAGCAACGCATTCTCCTTGGGCTCGAGCACACGCACGTTCTTCAGACCGAGCTTCTCGGCCATCTTGAAGTTCACCCCTCCCCAGGCATTGTCCAGATTGGTGTGTGCGGCATAGACGACGATGTCGTTCTTGATGGCTTTCAAGATACAACGTTCCACATAATCCCGGCCTGTTATCGACTTGCAGCCCTTGAAGAGCAGCGGATGGTGGGCAATCACCAGATTGTAGCCCAATGCAATGGCCTCGTCCAGCACGGCTTCAGTAACGTCAAGACACAACAAAGCCCCTGTTGCTTCCGCATCTGTCAATCCGATTTGCAGGCCGGCATTGTCAAATCCGTCTTGCAATGGCAGAGGCGCGAACCGTTCAAGGGCGCTTACAATCTCTTTTATCTTCATAAAACAGAGAATTTGGGTGCAAAGATAGTGAAAGGTGAGAGAAGTGACAAACGAAAAACTAAATTTTTCGATTTGTCAATGACGAACCGCATCCTATCTTATATAAAGATAGATAAAGGTGAGCGCAGAAGCAAATGAAAACAAAGTTTTTTCCTACCTTTGTCTTTCAAAATAGACATTCAGATTATGATACAGAACGAAAGAGACTTGCGCCATGAGCATGTACTGGCCGTGGCTCAACAAATGATGACTGCCGCCCGTACGGCTCCCAAAGGGAAGGGTATCGACGTGATAGAAGTTGCAATGGTGACCGATGACGATTTGCAGGTATTGTCCGATACCATGCGTCAGATTTCCGAAGAGACTGGTATGAAGTTTTTCCTGCGCGACGCCGACAATATCCTCCAGGCCGAATGCGTTATTATAATAGGTACGCGCGAACAGGCGCAAGGACTGAATTGTGGGCATTGTGGATTTGCCACCTGCGCTGCCCGTCCTGAAGGAGTGCCCTGTGCGCTCAACACCGTGGATGTGGGCATTGCCGTGGGTTCAGCCTGCGCTACAGCTGCCGACCTGCGTGTCGATACGCGCGTCATGTTCTCTGCCGGACTGGCTGCCCAGCGTCTGCAATGGCTGCCCCAGTGCAAGAGCGTTTTGGCCATCCCCGTCAGCGCCTCTTCCAAGAACCCGTTCTTCGACCGTAAACCCAAGGAGGCCAACAAGTGATGGAAAAGACAACAACCTATTTTCCAGCTGAATGGGCACCGCAGAGCGGTGTGCAGCTGACGTGGCCTCATGCCGCTACCGACTGGGCCTATATGCTCCCGCGTGTGCAGGAATGTTTCGTGAACATTGCTCGCGAAATTGCTGCCCGCGAGCAGTTGCTCATCGTTACCCCTGAACCCGAAGAAGTGAAACGGCAGATAGCCGATACCGTCTGCATGGACAACGTACGCTTCGTCCAATGTCCCACCAACGATACTTGGGCGCGCGATCATGGCGCCATCACCTTGTTGAGTGAAGCAGGTCCTACCCTGCTCGACTTCAAGTTCAACGGCTGGGGGCTGAAATTTGCGTCAGACAAAGACAACCTGATAACCCGCCATCTGGTGGAAGCCGATGTTTTGCATGGCACCTATGAGAATCGCTTAGGATTTGTCCTTGAGGGAGGCTCCATCGAAAGCGATGGGCGGGGTACGCTGCTCACCACCTCCGAGTGTCTGCTCTCGCCCAACCGCAACGGGCAGATGACGCAAGCCGAGATTGAAGATTACCTGCGTCGCACCTTCCACGTACAGCAGGTGCTCTGGCTGGACCATGGCTACTTGGCAGGTGATGATACGGACAGCCACATTGATACCTTGGCCCGCCTCTGCCCCAACGACACTATTGTCTATGTGCAGTGTAACGACGAGCAGGACGAACATTACGATGCCCTCCGCCAGATGGAAGAGCAACTGAAGACCTTCCGTACCCTTTCGGGCGCTCCTTATCGTCTGTTCCCTCTGCCCATGGCCGACGCCGTGGTGGAAGACGGCGAACGTCTGCCTGCCACCTACGCCAACTTCCTCATCCTGAACGGAGCCGTGCTCTATCCTACCTACGCCCAGCCCGACAATGACCGCCGTGCTGCCGAGGTGCTTCAGCAGGCCTTCCCCGGCTATGAGATTGTGGGTATCGACTGCCGTGCCCTCATTTGCCAGCACGGGTCGCTGCATTGCGTGACGATGCAGTATCCGGAGGGGGTACTGGACTGAAACAAGAATTTAGAGTCTGATAACATAACTTTTTGACACACAACAATTATGAGAAAAATAAAAGTAGGCATCATCCAGCAAGCCAATACGGCTGACTTGCGGATGAACTTGATGAACCTTGCCAAGAGCATCGAAGCCTGTGCCGCCCATGGTGCACAGCTGGTCGTATTGCAGGAGTTGCATAACTCGCTTTACTTCTGTCAGACAGAAAATACACTGTTTTTTGATCTGGCTGAGCCGATACCCGGCCCTTCGACTGGTTTCTATTCCGAACTGGCTGCCGCCAACCGCATTGTGCTTGTCACATCTCTCTTTGAGAAGCGTGCGCCGGGACTCTATCACAATACGGCCGTAGTCTTCGACCGTGACGGAAGCATTGCGGGCAAATACCGTAAGATGCACATCCCCGACGACCCTGCTTATTACGAGAAATTCTATTTTACCCCTGGTGACTTGGGTTTCGATCCTATACAGACTTCGCTTGGCAAACTGGGTGTATTGGTTTGCTGGGACCAATGGTATCCCGAAGCTGCCCGCCTGATGGCTTTGAAGGGCGCCGAGCTGTTGATTTATCCTACTGCCATCGGTTGGGAAAGCACCGATACAGACGACGAGAAGGCCCGCCAGCTGAATGCATGGATTCTTTCGCAGCGTGGACACGCTGTGGCCAATGGCTTGCCTGTTATCGCTGTAAACCGCGTGGGGCATGAACCCGATCCGTCGGGACAGACCAATGGCATCCTCTTCTGGGGCAATAGTTTCGTGGCAGGTCCTCAGGGAGAGTTGTTGGCTCAGGCAAGTAACGACCGTCCCGAGAATTTGGTTGTCGAGGTGGATATGGAGCGTTCAGAGAATGTACGCCGCTGGTGGCCTTTCCTGCGCGACCGCCGCATCGATGCCTACGAAGACATTGTAAAGCGCTTTATCGATTGAATACGCCGTCAGTAATCATCGGACGACGAGTAATTAACGGAATGTGATTTTCTTGTTCATCAGGAAATTGACCGCGCCGTAAACGAAGAGTCCAAGGAACTGGGCCAGATACTCGTTGCAGTTGAGCAATTCAACCAGCGCGATAAGGAAAAGGAATTGGGCCCCATAGGCCATTCCGAAAGCAATAAGAAAGAGCAGCACCTGCCGCCAGGTGTTGCTCTTTTTATTTGTAGGAAATATCCAATACTTGCACCAGACGAAATTGTTTGTCTGTGCAAGTATGTAAGCTGTTACGTTGGATGCCAGGTAGTGAATGTTGCACACACCCATCATGATTCCAATGGTAGTGGCAGTAATCAGCGCGTTCAGCGTACCGATAACCACAAAACGGAAGATGCGTGTTGTCTCTCTCACTTACTGGTCTGTTTTTTATTCCTTGATGTCAACAATGAGGTTCAGCTCGTCCAACTGTTTCTGGTCGAGGAAGCCTGGAGCGTCGAGCATCACGTCGCGTCCGCTGTTGTTCTTCGGGAAGGCAATGCAATCGCGGATGCTGTCCAGTCCGGCGAAGATGCTTACCCAACGGTCCAGACCGTAGGCCAGACCTCCGTGAGGGGGTGCTCCGTACTTGAAGGCATTCATCAGGAAGCCGAACTGCTCCTGAGCCTTTTCGGGTGTGAAGCCCAGTATCTCGAACATCTTGGCCTGCAACTTTGCATCGTGGATACGGATGGAACCACCACCCACTTCGATACCGTTGCACACCATGTCGTAGGCATCAGCACGTACAGCTGCCGGATCGGTATCCAGCAAAGGAATATCCTCGTCCTTCGGATGGGTGAACGGATGGTGCATGGCCATCAACCGGCCTTCCTCTTCGCTCCACTCGAACATGGGGAAGTCAACCACCCACAATAGAGCAAATTTATCCTTGTCGCGCAGTCCCAGCTGATTACCCATTTCCAGACGGAGTTCGCAAAGCTGCTTGCGCGTCTTCATGGCATCGTCGCCGCTCAGGATGAGAATCAGGTCACCCGGCTTCGCACCAAAGGCTTCCTTCATCTGCTGCAGTACTTCCTGTGTGTAGAACTTGTCCACACTAGACTTCACGTTGCCATCGGCTTCCACACGGGCATAAACCATACCCTTGGCACCAATTTGAGGACGCTTCACAAATTCAGTCAGAGCGTCGAGCTGCTTGCGCGTATAATGGGCCGCACCTTCAGCACAGATACCGCCGATGTAAGCCGCGTTGTCGAATACGGAGAAGCCATATCCTTTCAGGATGTCCATCAGCTCGACAAACTTCATGCCGAAACGCAAGTCGGGTTTGTCACTGCCGTAGTACTTCATGGCTTCGGACCAAGGCATGCGCTGGAAAGGCTCGGTCAGTTCTACGCCACGCAGTTCCTTGAAAAGGTACTTGGCCATACCCTCAAAGAGTTCGATGACGTCGTCCTGTTGCACGAAGGACATTTCGCAGTCAATCTGCGTAAACTCCGGCTGGCGGTCGGCGCGCAGGTCTTCATCGCGGAAACATTTGGCAATCTGGAAGTAGCGGTCGAAGCCCGATACCATGAGCAGCTGCTTCAGCGTCTGGGGGCTCTGCGGCAGGGCGTAGAACTGGCCAGGATTCATGCGCGAAGGTACTACGAAGTCGCGTGCACCTTCGGGAGTAGAACCGATGAGCAGCGGGGTCTCCACTTCGATGAATCCTTTGCTGTCCAAGTATTTGCGTACCTCGATGGTCATCTTATGGCGCAACTCCAAGTTCTTGCGCACAGCGTTGCGGCGCAGGTCCAGGTAGCGATACTTCATGCGGATGTCGTCGCCGCCGTCCGTATTGTCCTCGATCGTGAAAGGAGGCGTCATGGCTGCGTTGAGCACGTTCAACTCCGACACGATGATTTCAATGTCACCCGTCGGGATGTTGGCGTTCTTGCTGAAGCGCTCGTTCACCGTTCCAGTCACCTGGATTACGTATTCACGTCCCAAGTGGTTGGCCTGCTCACACAGGGCAGCGTCCACTTCCTCATTGAAAACTAATTGGGTTATGCCGTAACGGTCACGCAGGTCGATGAAAGTCATGCCTCCCATCTTACGGCTGCGCTGTACCCATCCGGCCAGCGTTACCTGCTTATTGACATCGGAGATACGAAGTTCTCCGCAAGTGTGTGTTCTATACATTTCTCTATTATTGTTATTTTGATTTTTTGTGTGCAAAAGTACGCAATATTTGGGATACTCCCTCTATTTTTTTGTAAGCTTTTTAATCTGTTCCTTACCTTTATCCAAAATCATCCGGTTGCGGTGTGAAATATCCTCCACAATCATCTCGTTCAATTGCTTAAGCCCGTTGATATAATCCTGCGCCCGTTGCAATACGTTGACCGAACCTTTACCGACATTACGGGGTACGATGACCTTTAGTTCTTTTTGTACAATAGAAACTTCCACGTCTTCTCCGGCCATCATAGGATCACCATCGAAATGCACTACGCCAGGCTTAGTACGATGAATGCGTAAGGACTTACATTGAAAAGTCTTGATACGACTATTTTGATTGATGGTTTTATTAAACAACTGGAAAGCTAAAGTTGGTACGTCAAGTACTGTAAATGGCTCTAGGATGGTTACGTCGAGCAATCCGTCGTTCAGGGTCGCTTTAGGGGTAATATAGGCATTGTTTCCGTATTGCGATGCATTGCCACAGGCTATCAGAAAAGCTTTATAACGCGTAGAAGAGTTACCGTCCATCTCCAGTTCATAGACCTCGGGACGATATTTCAAACTTTCGCGCAACGTCTGTTCCAGATAGGTCAGAGGGCCACGCCTTCCTGCTTGAGAGAACTTCAGACTGACGAAGGCATCAAACCCCACTCCACATGTACAGAAAAAAGGAATGTTATTTATCATACCATAGTCAACAATATCAGTTGCCCCGTCGTTGATGATATCCACGGCTTTTTTTGACTCAAGAGGTATTTGCAAATGGCGTGCCAGTCCGTTACCCGAACCGCAGGGAATGATACCCAAAGCGGTTTCCGTATGTACCAGAGAACGGGCAATTTCATTGATAGTTCCATCCCCTCCGATGGCAACGACAGCAAAGGCCTTTTCTGCTGCCTTCTGTGCTGCAATTTCTACGGCATGTCCGGCATACTCAGTGTAGATAACCTCTTTATCATATAAATCTTTGTCCAGTCTTTCATTTATCCAGGATAAGATTTGTTCTTTTCCTTGTGTTCCTGATACTGGATTTATAATGAAAACTATTTTTTTCTTATTATTGTCCATTCCAATTTTAAGTGGGATTTTGATGCCTTGCAAAAGTAATATAAATCCTTTGAAGAATGACAAGAAAGCCATCTTAAAACAATAATGAGCAGATTTTTTGGTACAAACGATACAAATAAAGAAGTAAAATTGCTATCTTTGCCCCCTGTTTTTTGGAAGCTAACAGAAATAACATACTAATCATAAGACATTCAATGGGTTTACTACAAGAAAAATTTGTGAAATACGACCTGCCGCAACAATTCATGGCCAAAGGCGTATATCCTTATTTCCGTGAAATCGACAGCCACCAGGATACAGAGGTACTGATGGATGGCAAAAAGGTGCTGATGTTTGGTTCGAACGCATACATGGGACTGACATACGACCAACGAATTATTGACGCAGCCAAGGCGGCTACGGACAAGTATGGTACAGGATGTGCCGGTTCACGCCTGCTGAACGGTACACTCGACATTCATGTGGAGCTGGAAAAAGAACTGGCTGAATTCGTAGGAAAAGACGATGCTTTGTGCTTTTCAACAGGATTCACTGTAAACGAAGGTGTCATTCCCCAACTGGTGGGCCGTGGTGATTATATCATTTGCGATGACCGCGATCATGCTTCTATCGTTGACGGACGACGTCTTTCTTTTGCTACCCAACTGAAGTACAAGCACAACGACATGGAAGACTTGGAGAAAGAACTCCAAAAATGCGAGCCTGATGCCGTGAAGCTGATTGTTGTGGACGGCGTGTTTTCTATGGAAGGCGATTTGGCTAATTTGCCAGAAATCGTTCGTTTGAAGAAGAAGTACAATGCCAGTATTTATGTGGACGAGGCTCACGGTTTGGGTGTGTTTGGTCGTCAGGGACGTGGCGTATGCGACCACTTCGGTGTGACCGACGATGTTGATCTGATTATGGGTACATTCAGCAAGTCGTTGGCTTCTATCGGCGGTTTTGTGGCTGGTGACAAGGAAGTTATCAACTGGCTTCGTCACAACGCTCGCTCCTATATATTCCAGGCAAGTAACACTCCTGCTGCAACAGCTGCTGCACGCGAGGCACTCCACATCATCCAAAACGAACCCGAACGCATCAAACGCTTGTGGGACATCACCAATTATGCGTTGGAAGCATTCCGTAATGCAGGTTTTGAAATAGGTGATACCGAATCGCCTATCATCCCCCTGTACGTGCGCGATACTGAGAAGACCTTTACCGTCACGAAGCTGGCTTTTGACGAGGGTATTTTCATCAATCCTGTCATTCCGCCTGCATGTGCCCCTCAAGATACTTTGGTGCGCGTAGCCTTGATGGCCACACATACCAAGGAACAGATTGACTATGCTGTAGAAAAGCTGACAAAATGCTTCAAGCAGCTGGACATCATCAAATAAGTTGACCTCCTTTATCGGATAAGTTATTTATTACATATCAATTCAGAAGAAAGGGGCTGTACCAAAATAAATCACTTTATGAGTTTGATTTATTTTGGATACAGCCTCTTTTTTAACAACCAAACAAAATGGGATTTTATGGCCGGAGACGTTGATTTTATAATTATTGGACTGGATGACAGTCCTGTTCCTTCCTTTCCTCCCGAAGTACAGGAAGTCATTTGTAATGCAAAAGTATTTTCGGGAGGCACGCGCCACAAAGAAATTGTAGCCTCCCTGCTACCTGAGGATGCCACATGGATAACTGTAAGTGTACCGCTGGAAGATGTCTTTGCTCGATACGAATCTCATTTTGCAGCATCCGGATGCCCCATCCTGGTATTTGCCTCGGGTGACCCGCTGTTTTTCGGCTTTGCCAACACCCTTCGTAAACGGATGCCTCAGGCCCACCTACGTATCTATCCGGCTTTCAACTCCCTGCAGGTACTGGCACACAGGGCAGTAATACCATACAACGACATGTGTAATGTATCGTTAACCGGACGTCCTTGGCAGGAGTTGGACAAAGCCCTAATAGAACGGAACACGCAAATCGGTATCCTGACAGACCATAAGCATACGCCCGATGCCATTGCCCGCCGTATGCTGGAATACGGCTACAACCAATACACCATTTATATAGGCGAACATCTGGGAAATCCGACTCGTGAGCGTATTCGAAGGATGAGTGTCGAAGAAACAGCCCAAAGCAGCTTTGAACGTCCCAATTGCCTGATATTAAAGGCTGAATCGCCTCTCCCGTCCCGTCCATTCGGCATTCCCGACGAGGCTTTCGAACATTTGGACGGACGTACACGCATGATTACCAAAGCTCCCATTCGCCTGCTTACGCTCCGTGCGCTTGAACTGAACCGCCGTCGTGTGTTCTGGGACATCGGTTCCTGTACAGGGTCTGTGTCCATCGAGGCACGTCTTCAGTTTCCGCATCTGACGGTGGTTTCTTTTGAGATCCGTCCCGAAGGCCGACAACTGATGGAAACGAACAGCCGCCGTTTCGGGACTCCGGACATACAACACCTGACAGGCGACTTTCTGGAAACTGACCTTTCATCCCTTCCCCTCCCCGATGCCGTATTCATCGGCGGTCATGGTGGAAAGCTGAACGAAATGATGACCGCCATCAAGAAACGTCTCCAACCGGGAGGCTGCATCGTCTTCAACTCCGTATCTGCCGAAAGCGGGAAAGCTTTCCGCGAGGCAACCGCAGCATTGGACATGCAGCTGCAACCGTCGGTACGCATCGCGTTGGACGACTATAATCCCATTGAAATCATGAAAGCCACTTTATAAGTTTACTGAAACAGAAATATGGATAAGAAAACAGCTATCATATTGATCTCCGAAGAAGGAGTATCACTGGCGCACAACCTGTTACAGGAGTTTCCCCAGGCCGTCATCGTCAGTACGACAGTAAAGGACAAAACCTGCCTGTCCGTGGAAAGCTATGCAGCCTTTTTCGGCGAGAAATTCCACCGTTACGACGCTTTTATCTTCATTGGAGCCATGGGCATTTGCGTCCGTAGCATAGCTCCCTTCATTGCCGACAAGCATACGGACCCGGCCGTGGTTTGTGTGGACAGCACGGGCCGTTATGCCATCCCTGTCCTGTCGGGACACGTAGGCGGTGCCAACGAACTGGCCAGGCGCGTGGCAGGATGTATCGGTGCGGAGGCAGTGCTTACCACCCAAAGCGACCGTATCGGCCTGTGGGCACTTGATACCCTAGGCAATGAATACAACTGGACTACTCTGCCTGCCGACCATACGGGTATTGTCTCCACAAATCCCGACGAAAGACACCGAACGATGAACCGGCTCATCAGTCTGTTTGTCAAGCAAGTGCCCACACTGCTCTACATCGGCGTGCGCGTACCGGGCGTGGAGCGGTTGGAGCGGACCTGTCCTCCGCATGTCAGCATCCGTTACGGACGTTTTGATGAAATAGACCTGAAGCCTTATGAACTGGCTATACTGGTTACTCCTTTCCGTCACAACACGGACGGAATTCCTGCCCTCTACTATGTTCCGCAGGTACTTCATGCAGGCATCGGACTGGCACATGAAGCAGGGCCAACCGATGAAGTCATCCGCCAACTGAACGAAACGCTGTACAACCATCACATCCAGCCCGCTGCCGTCCGCGATTTCGCCACCATCTGCGAGAAGTGTGAAGAGCCGGTGGTCAAACAACTACAGGCACAGTTTCCCGTACGCTTCTATACGGCTGATACACTGAAAGCAGTGGATGTACCTACCCCCAGCGAAGTGGTACAAAAGCACATGGGGACTCCCAGCGTCAGCGAAGCGGCGGCCCTTCTGGCTTCGGAGGGTGGCTGTCTGGTTCTAGACAAACAGAAAGGTAGTAACTATACCTTGGCCGTGGCCATTGACAAAGCAGTCTTGACAGACCGTGGCCATATCGAGATAGTTGGGGCCGGACCGGGCGACCCCGACCTGATATCCGTACGCGGACGTCAGATGTTGGAGAAGGCCGATTTGATACTTTATGCAGGCAGTCTTGTGCCTCGTGAACTGACTTATTGTGCCAAGCCAGGGGCTGTGGTACGCAGTTCCGCTTCTATGGATTTGGAGGAGCAGTTTGCTCTTATGAAAGAATTTTACGACCGCGGCTGCTTCATCGTCCGTCTGCACACAGGCGACCCTTGCATCTACGGTGCCATCCAAGAGCAGATGAACTACTTCGACCAATATCAGATGAGTTATCACATCACGCCGGGCATCTCCTCTTTCCAGGCGGCAGCAGCAGCCTTGAAGTCACAGTTCACCATCCCTGAAAAGGTACAGAGCATCATTCTGACCCGGGGCGAAGGACGTACGCCCATGCCCGAACGGGAGAAGCTGCATCTCATGGCCCGCTCGCAGAGCACCATGTGCATCTTCCTCAGTGCGGGCATTGTAGAACAGGTACAGGCCGAATTGTTGCAGGAATATCCTGAAGATACCCCCGTAGCTGCCTGCTACCACTTGACGTGGAAAGATGAGCGTATCTATCGCGGTGTACTGAAGGACTTGGCCAGGATTGTGAAGGAAAACAATCTGACGCTGACCACCCTGCTTGTGGTGGGCGAAGCCATCGACAATCGCCAAGGCTTGTCCCGCCTTTATGCCAATGAGTTCAAACACTTGTATCGGAAATGATTCTTATTTTAGGAGGAACTACAGAAGGCCGTATTGCGGCCAAAACACTGGAAGAGGCCGGACAGTCCTTTTACTATTCCACTCGTGGCGACGGGCAGGAACTGACCCTGTATCATGGCATCCGGCAACAAGGGGGGATGGACGCAGACGCATTGGAACAATTCTGCCTCCAGAAGGATATCCGCCTGCTGGTGGATGCCGCCCATCCCTTTGCCGTACAGTTGCATCGGAATGTGGCCGAAGTCAGTCGATGCCTGTCTATTCCGGTGATACGTTTCGAACGACTTTATCCTCCTCGTGAGGACTGTCCCGTCATTTGGTGTGACAATTATTGGGAGGCGATGGAACAGATACGATATCTACATCCCACCTCCTTTTTGGCATTGACCGGCGTACAAAGTATCGAAAAACTGGCGCCTTTGTGGAAGGAAGCGGACTTCCCCTGCCATTTCCGCATCCTGGACCGTGACAGTTCCCGCCTGCTGGCCGACCGTCAAGGATTTCCCCGTGAACGCCTCTGCTACTATCACGAGAATGAAGATGAGGGTCTGTTGCTGGAACAATTGCATCCAGATGTTATCTTGCTGAAGGAAAGTGGTTTATCAGGAGGATTTAAAGAAAAGGTTGAAGCAGCTTCCGCGCTAGGTATCCAGGTACTGGCCCTTCGTCGTCCGGTTCTTCCGACTTCGTTCGTCACTGTGACCGGAAGACACGGGCTCCGCCGAAAGGTGGAACAGCTGCTCCCCGATTTTTATCCTCAGCACACAGGACTTACCACCGGCACCTGTGCCACTGCCGCTGCCGTGGCTGCCACGTGGGAAGCTCTATACCCTGACGTCAACAACCGTCCCGATGAATTCCCGGTCGTCCTGCCCGATGGAGAAATTCTTTTTGTTCCTGCCCGTACTTCCCTGCGCACGGTTTCTGCCGACGGCCTGACCATCCATGCCTCGGCCAGTGTCATCAAGGATGCAGGCGACGATCCCGACATCACCGATGGATTGGTCATTGAAGCCAGTGTAACCCTGCACCTGTCGGCCGGACTACCTGTACCTACTCCCTTGCCCGTTCATATAGACGGTGGCTTTGGCGTAGGTCGTGTTACCCTACCCGGACTGGACGCAGCGGTGGGCGAAGCGGCCATCAATGCCACTCCGCGCCGGATGATAGCCACTGGAATCCGGCACTTGCTAACTACTCTTCCGGTATCAGAGTTGCATCCCATCCATGCGGATGTCTGTATTTCTGTTCCTGAGGGTGAAGAAATAGCCCGACGTACATTCAACCCGCGTCTGGGCATCGTGGGAGGCATCTCCATCATCGGCACTTCGGGCATCGTAAAGCCGTTCTCCACGGAAGCCTTCATCAGCTCCATCGCCAAATCCATGGACGTAGCCCGTGCCACAGGCAGCCCCCGCATCGTCATCAATTCGGGTGCCAAAAGCGAACGTTTTGTCCGTGCCTATTATCCGGACCTGCCTCCACAGGCTTTCGTACACTACGGAAACTTTATCGGTGAGACATTAAAGCTGGCCGACAATCTAGGTATCTCTCGTATAACACTGGGCGTCATGATAGGCAAAGCCGTCAAACTGGCCGAGGGCCATTTGGATACTCACAGTCGTCAGGTGACGATGAACCGCGACTTCATCCTTTCAATGGTTCGTGAAGCAGGTTGCGGTGAAGATGTAGTGAGACAAGTTGAACATATCACACTGGCTCGCGAGTTATGGGATCTTATACCCACCTCGATTTTGCCTGCTTTTACGCAGACTGTCCTTAGGCATTGCTATCGCTATTGTGCCCCTCTCTTACCTCATGGTGAACTGACCATTTTACTGATTTCGGAGGATGGGAAGATATACGTATAGCTTGTTATAAGTCATTTACTCATTTCTTAATCCATTTTCCTGTCGTTTCATCTCCAGTAGTACCCCAAATGTCAACGGAAGGGCCAGCAGGAAGGTACAGATATCCGAAACAGCCTGACACATCTCCACCCCTTGGAGTCCAAAGAGACGAGGAAGGATGAAGATGAACGGTATGAAGAACAGTCCCTGACGGGCAGACGAAAGGATCGTAGCACTCACGGATTTGCGAATGGTCTGCAACATCATGTTGCTGATAATGACAAACGTACCCAGCGGATAAGTGATAAGCTGCCAGCGCAGGGCCGAAGCACCCGTAACCACCACGGCGGGGTCACCCTTGCGGAACAGCTCCACCACCTCTTCGGCAAAGCCGAATCCCAGAATGGCACAGCAGGTGAGGAAGACAAAGCCCACGCGGACGCAAAACCAAAAGCCTTGGCGCACACGGCTGTAAAGACCCGCACCGTAGCAGAAGCCACAGAGGGGCTGGAACCCCTGCCCGAAACCGATCAGGAAGGAGTTGATGAACATGCCGATACGCGACACGATGGACATACCTGCGATAGCGGCGTCGCCATACGCACCGGCAGCCAGATTGAGCAGGATGGTTGAAAGGCTGGCCAGTCCTTGGCGGGCAAGCGAGGGCGTACCGCCGCCAATAATTTCCTTGATGAAGCTCCACGACGGTGTGAGATTGCGGTAACGGATAGGGATATTACCGCCTTTCGTGGCCATGTAGAGCAGCAACGTGAAGCTGCACACCTGACTGACAACCGTGGCCAGTGCGGCACCCGCCACACCCATATTGCAGACGAAAATAAACAGTGGGTCGAGGGCCACGTTGAGAATAGCTCCACTCACAATTCCCACCATGGCATAAACGGCGTTCCCCTGGAAGCGCATCTGATTGTTCAGCACCAGCGACGAGGTCATGAAGGGGGTACCCATAAGGATAATGCCCAAGTAGCGCTCTGTATAAGGCAGGATAGTAGGCGTGGAGCCCAACGCCAGCGATAGCGGCGTGAGGAACACCAAGCCCAGTACCGCCAGTACGCAACCCGTGAAAAAAGCCATGAAGAAACCTGTGGCCGCCATCTTTTCCGCATTGGCCGCATCGCGGGCACCTAGGCGGCGAGAGATGTAGTTGCCCGACCCGTGGCCAAAGAAAAAGCCTATCGCCTGAATGATGGACATCAACGAAAATACAATACCCACTGCTGCCGTGGACTGTGTGTCAATTTTTCCGACAAAGTACGTATCGGCCATGTTGTAAAAGGCCGTCACCAGCATACTGATGATAGTAGGGACGGCCAGGCGGGTGATGACGCCTGCAATGGGGGCAGTAGTCAGCTGCTCGTAGTTTTCTTTGGCTGTGTGATGGTGTATCAGCATGGCATCAATATTGTTTTATCCGTTGGGAAGCAAGTCTGTTTCCCGAATGACGTCCAGTAGCTCGCCGATGCTGCAGACGGTGGCCGTCGTGCCGTCGGCACGGTGAAGCACGAAAGTGCCATCGCCTCGCAAGTCGCCTGTCTCGATGAAAACAGCGGACTCCACGTTGCGGTTGGCCAAGATGCCGTTTCGCTGCAGGGCCTTACGTACCATGGCATAACGTTGTCCGTGCCCGGCCAAGCGAATTTGCGAGGAATATTCATTGTCCACACGGAAAAGGCCCGTCTCCAGGTCGAACACGATGCCCTTGCGGGCGAAAAAGCGGCTTAGGCTGCCGTCCAACGACAGGTCTTCGGGTGTACCGATACTCACTCCACTTGCCTTGTCCATCAGCCATATCTTGTCGGCTATCTGGAGGGCCAGCTCCAGGTCGTGGGTGGAGAGGAAGATGGTCTTGCCAGTACGTCGGCTCAGATGGTGGAGTAGCTGCATCATCTCCACCTTGCTTGGGAAGTCGAGGAAAGCCGTCGGCTCGTCCAGGTAGATGACGGGCGTCTCCTGCGCCAGGGCCTTGGCTATCATCACCTTCTGACGCTCGCCGTCGCTCAGGGTGTCCACCATGCGGTCGGCCAGGTGTGCGATGCCCACCAAGGCGATGGAACGGGCCACCACCTCTTTGTCTGCCTTCGACAAGGTTCCCCAGAAACCGGTGTAGGGGCTGCGGCCCAAGCTAACCAGCTCCGTAGCGGTCATGTTGCGGATGTTGCATTTCTCCGTCAGCACCACGCTCAGCACGCGCGACAGTTGCTTGTCCGTGTAGGCATCAATCTCCTTGCCCTGCACGTAGATGTTTCCGTCCAGTTTGGGCTGGAAGGCCGAGAGCGTGCGCAGCAGGGTGGACTTCCCCACTCCGTTGGCTCCCAACAGACAGGTCAGCTCGCCGCTGCAGATGTCGGCCGAGATGCCTGTCGCTACCGTCTTCACGCTGTGCTTCGAGGCATAGCCGATGGAGAGGTTTTCGATATGGATGGTCGGTTCGTTCAAAGGGTCTTTCTATATTAATGGGTTCATATTCAGTTATTCTTCTATCTCACTCTTCCTGCGTCTGAAGAGCACCGAGGCCACGACCGGCGCACCGATGAGTGCCGTCACCGAGTTCACGGGCAGGGCACCCTCGAAACCTGGCATGCGGGCAATGAGGTTGCACACCAAAGCCAGAGCGGCACCCGTCAACAGCGTGGCAGGCATCAGCACACGGTGGTCCGACGAACGGAAAATGGCGCGGCACAGATGGGGCACGGCCAGACCCAGGAACATGATGGGGCCGCAGTAGGCCGTCACGATGGCCACCAGCACGCCCGAGCAGAGAATGACCAGCAGGCGGGCCCGCCGGATATTCAGTCCCAGATTGCGCGCATAGCCGTTGCCCAGCAACAGCAGGTTCATGGTCTTGATGAGCAGGAACGACAGCGGCAGCAGCACGGCCATGATGCCCACGAACAGCAGCATCTGGTCGCCCGATACGCGGGCGAAACTGCCCAACCCCCAGATGACGTAGGCGCGGATATCCTCTTCGACGCTGAAGAACTTCAGCACGCCGATGACGGCGTTGGCCACGTAGCCTATCATGACGCCGATGATGAGCAGCGTCACGTTGCCACGCACCTTCATCGACACATAGACGATGAGCGCCATCACCGACATGGCGCCCACAATGGCAGCCAGCGACAGCGCCACTTCGCCCAGATAGCCCAGGTGGCTCAGAGCTACACCCCCGACAGCACCGGACAGCAACACTACCATCGCTACGCCCAGGCTGGCACCCGAGCTGACGCCCAATACCGAAGGGTCGGCCAGCGGATTGCGAAACACCGTCTGCATCTGCAGGCCACTGACCGACAGGCCCGCTCCCGCCACCAGAGCCGTCAAAGCCTGGGGCACGCGCGACTTCCACACGATGTTCTGCCACACCACCGGCTCGTCCGTCCCGCCCGCCAGGATGCGGCACACCGAGCGCAGGGGGATGTCCACCGAACCCAGCAGCAGGTTCAGCAGGAAGAACAGGGCGATGAGTACGGTCATCAACAGCATCAGGGGAAGTATGGGGCGATGGTTCATGGCTTATTTCAGTCGTTCATAATACGTCGGTTCATACTGGGGCAGCAGATCAGGATGGAAGGCGTGTATCAGATCCTTCAGCACCACGTCGGGCTGCATGGGCATGCTCTCGTAGAAGGGCGTGTTGCGCATGTTGCAATAGACCACAGCCTGTTCGCGAAAGGCGCGGAAGTCGGCATAACGCGCGTCGGTAGCCTTCAGGGCGTCGTAGGAGAAGGTGCCTTCGTAGCTGTTGACGATGCGCCAAAAGTCGGCCTCGTCCGCCCGGCTATAGACGGTCTCAAAATCCAGCGTCACACCGCCTGAACGGGGGTCGTCCTTCAGGAAATAGTCAGCTCCGGCGTCACGGAACAGCTGGGCCAGGAAACTTTTGCCACCCACGGCATACCAGTTGCCTCCGCGCAGCTCGCCGCTGAACACCACGGGACGCTTCTCCACACCCGCAGCCAGGCGACACAGCTCTTTGTAGCGTGCCTCGATGGCAGCAAAGCGTTCGTTGGCTTCGCGTTCGCGCCCAATGAACAGGCCTACCAGCTTCACCCATTCCGCCTGTCCCAGAGGCGTCATCTCCTTGTAACCCAGATGGGGAACCAGGGGAATATCCGTGTCGCGCAAGGCGTCGTAGCCGCCGCGCTTGAAGGGGGAGATGAAAATGACATCGGGCTCCACGCTCATCACCACCTCGGAGTCGAAATTGCCTTCGATACCTATCTTCACCGTGCGACCCTCGGCCAGCTGGCGGTTCATGGTAGGGTCAAAGAGGTGGCGCGTGCTGGTGATACCCGTCACGAGCGGACAGGCATCCAGAGCAATGAAGTTGGAGAGCTGGAGCGAGGTCATGCAGATAACGCTGCGAACGGGCGTCTCTATCGGGGTATAGTCTTGGGGAATGCCGGCCGGATGCGTGCCGCGGGGCACGAGGGCGAAGTGATAGTCCGGTGCTTCGGGGTTCTGCGGGTCGTGCACATCCAGCAGGCGCACGCCGTCTGCACGATAGTCTATGGTATAGCCCTCGGCATAGGTGGGAGTCACCTGTAACGAAGAGTCGGCCGGGGCAATGGCGGCATTGTCAGCCTGCATTCCGTCGGCTGCCGAAGGCTTCGACGACCGGGAGCCGCAAGAGCCCGCACAGCAGGTGGCGGCCAGCAGCAGGCCGGCCAGGAAGAGTCTGTTCATCGATAGGTCTTTTTTAAATCAGGCGCAAAGTTAACCGAAACGGAGGAATATCGCAACTTACGTATGTGAAAGTTCCCTATCGGGACGGCGGGAGATGGGAGCCGCATCAAATGCGGGATGAGCTTAACACCTATTGCCTGATACCCGATTGAATATGACAGAATCTGTCATTCTGAGTCTGTCGAAGAATCTTTTCATTCTAAATTTAAGCTGGGCAGACCATCCGTTTAAGCTGGGTAAACCATTCGTTTAGGCTGGACAAATCATCCATTTAAGCTGGACAAACCGCCCGTTCAAGCTGGGTAAACGCATATTTTTTCTTTTGTTTACCCGAAAGAAAAAGATGCTCAAAATTACGCTCACGATCAACGCTCACCCTGCTCCCCCTGTCGAGCGAAAACGGTCTCAGAGCCACTTATGCTGCTTTCCATCGTGTTTCAGCAGCCCACTTTCCATCCCCTTTTTGAGGGTCCATAGTTGATTCCGGCAACCTCCGGTCTTCCGCCTCCACCGCCTGCTCCGAACAGGCGAATTCCTCCCCCCCTCCTGGCCATCCCCCTCCTGTAGCAGGCGTGTTAGGGTGTCGAAGACGATATCGCCAAAATGGGACAGTTCCACGCTTATCTTTTCATTATCTTTTGACAAATGTGGCTCCTGGCCGCGATTATCCTCTCTCGACAGAGCGCCCAAGGGTGATCGTTGAGCGTTGAGCCCTTCCAAGTCCACCGAAAACAATAGTATTTTTCGTCTAATCAACTGATATTCAATTAATAATAGATTTTGTATTTTTACTGCAACCATCATGATATCTGCCACAAGTATCACCTCCTGTTTTGTCAGTTTCTTCAGTTTAGTTTACGGGATATTTTTACATATAATATTCATCCGGATTCAGCTACAGTTCGTTGCAGTGTCTTTGGGTGAAGCCGTGATGCTGCCAAAAATAGCTTCTTACGCCTCCGTTCCGCGTTTCTTTTTGTAAATTTGCCCCGCAAAACCCCAAACGAAAGGAAAAACCTATGAACCACTTCCCCATCCTGTTCATTTCCCTGGGCCCCGGCGACCCGGAGCTCATCACCCTGAAGGGCTGGAAGGCCTTGCAGGCGGCCGACATCGTGTTCTGCCCCGAGACGGCGGGGCACGACGGACAACGCACCTCGCGCGCGGCTGACATCGTGCGCCGGCTCGGTGTGGGCGGCGAGCGTATCCGCTGCTTCCTGCTGCCCATGAGCAAACAGCGCGAGGCGGCGCTCCAAGCCTACGACGGCGTGTATGCCGAAGCGCGCGCCCTGCAGGACGAGGGGCGGCGCGTGTGCATCGTGGCCGAGGGCGATGCGGGATTTTATTCGTCCGTGCACTACGTCTTCGAGCGGCTACAGGCCGACGGCCGGGTCGTGAAACACGTGGCAGGTATCCCTGCTTTCATCGCTGCGGGAGCTTTGGCTGGATTGCATACGGCCAGTCAGGAGCAACGGCTCACGGTCTTGCCCGGCACGGCAACTACACAGGAGCTGGAGCGGCTGGTGGGCGACGGTGGTACGGTAGTGGTGATGAAGCTGTCGCAGTGTGCCGACGAGGTGCACCGCTGCATTGGACTACATCCCGAGTACACGTACCACTACTTTGAGAACGTGGGCACGGCGGCAGAGTTCTACACGTGCGACGCAGCAGTGGTAGCCGCACGGCGCTTCCTCTATTTCTCACTGATGATTGTGCAGGGGTAGCAAAGGGTATGAAACAGAACGCGGACGACGCGGAACAGGCGGACGAACACAGAAATAATTCATAGCATATCATTCCGTGTTCATCCGTTTCTGTCCGCGTCGTCCGCGTATCCAATCCCCCGTTTATTGCAGTTCCAGCGTCACGATGGACTTGGCCGGGAGCATCAGGCGGAGAACGCCTTTCTCAATCTTCGCATCCTTGAAAGGTACGGGCCGCACGCGGTCGGGTTCCTCGAAGGAATTATAGTCTGTGACGGCGGAGGAAGTCAGGATTTCGCCCACAGCCTTACGGGCAGAAATACCGGACAAATGAACCGTGATCTCCTGCGCCTCATTCAGATCGACGTTGGAAAGCGAGAGATGGACACGCCCCTCCTTGTCGCGCGAGGCGGTGGCACTGAGCAGCGGCAGTCGGCGGTTGTCGCGTACATCAACAGTCGCGCAGTCCAGTTTCAACGGCAGGTAGGTGGCATCCTGGTGCACGCGGTACATCTTGAACACATAATACGTGGGGGTCAGCACCATACGGTCGTCCTTCGTCAAGATCATGGACTGGAGAACGTTAACCACCTGGGCGATGTTAGCCATTTTCAGGCGGTCAGTGTATTTGTGGAAGATGTCGAGCGAAAGGGAGGCCACAAAGGCATCGCGCAGGGAGTTCTGCTGGTAGAGGTGTCCGCGGATAGTGCCCGGTTCTTCATCCCACCACGTACCCCATTCGTCAAGCATTAAGGCTATCTGTTTCTTGGGGTCGTAACGGTCCATGATGGCGCAATGACGACGGATGACGTCCTCCACCTCGCGACACTTGCCCAACGCCCAGTAATAGTCCTCGTCGGTGAACTGCGTGGCCGAGCCCTTGCTGCCGCTCCAACCTGCCACAGTGTAGTAATGGAGCGAGAGACCCTGCATACGTCCTCCCACACGATTCATGAGAACGTCGGTCCAGTTGTAGTCATAATCGCTGGCACCACTGGCTATCTTAAACAGGCGATTACCGTCGTAGTTGCGGCAGTAGGTGGAGTAGCGTCGGTAAAGATCGGCGTAATATTCGGGACGCATGCTGCCACCACATCCCCAGCTCTCGTTACCCACACCAAGGTATTTCACCTTCCAGGCCTTGTCGCGTCCGTTCTGTCGGCGCAAGCGTGCCATGGGCGAATCACCCTCGGAGGTCATGTATTCCACCCACTTGGCCAGTTCTTCAACCGTTCCGCTACCCACGTTACCACTGATGTAGGGCTCGCAGCCCAACATCTCGCAAAGGTTCAAGAATTCGTGTGTACCAAAACTGTTGTCCTCAATAGTACCACCCCAGTTGTTGTTCACCATCTTTGGGCGCTGCTCGCGGGGACCGATGCCGTCCATCCAGTGGTACTCGTCGGCAAAGCAGCCGCCGGGCCAGCGCAGGACGGGTACACGAAGTTCCTTCAGAGCGTTGAACACGTCGGTACGGTAACCCTGAATGTTGGGGATCGGCGAATCCTCGCCCACCCACAGGCCACCATAAATACAGGTGCCCAGGTGTTCGGCAAACTGGCCGTAGATTTCTTTGGGGATGACTTGAGTGCCACGGTCGGCCTCGATAGTGAGAGTGGCGCTGCGCTGTGCGGGGAGCGACAGCGAGGCAGTCAGCAGCAGACTGCTGAGGAAGAGTTTGTTTGTCATGGGAGTATAAGGATTTGAATGTGTGTGTAATGAAAGAAACGGCACACGGATGATACAGATGGGACGGATGACCACAGATGGATTTATTCCGTCGTGGCTATCTGTCTTCTCCGTGTCATCTGTGTACCATTATATTCTTATTTTTTGCAAACCACAGCCTGTGCCTCGACGGGCAGGCAGGCCTTGTAGGTCTCGATGTAGGCGTTGAAGCCGGCCACGTCTTCGGGTACAGGTGCCACCTCGACACCCGCATCACCGACAAACACCTGACGGTCCAGGAAGTTGGGAAGCGACAGGCCCTGAGCGTTGTTTACCAAGTAGGATCCCAGCAGAGCGATACCCCAGGCTCCTCCCTCGCCTGCCGTCTCCATGACGGAGATGGGCGAATTGATGGCTGCTGCCAGGATACGCTGGCCCACGCCCTTGGTCTTGAACAGGCCACCGTGGCCCGTGATGCGGTCCACACGAATCTTCTCGTCGTTGAACAGGATGTCGTTACCTATCTTCAGTACGGCCACGGAAGCATAG
Source organism: Candidatus Bacteroides merdavium (assembly GCA_019116805.1). Taxonomy (GTDB): domain Bacteria; phylum Bacteroidota; class Bacteroidia; order Bacteroidales; family Bacteroidaceae; genus Bacteroides; species Bacteroides merdavium. The sequence continues at coordinate 29,391 of DXAV01000049.1, forward strand.
AGATGGGCACGCATCAAGTTGGCCAAGCTGAACTTGTCCATAGCCGAGCGCACGAACAGAGGACGGCCCTCGGCCAGTCCGGTGACGGGTTCGCCGGAGAAGTAGTTGTAGGCCATCAGGCCGCCACAATCGGCGTCGCCCTCGAGAGCATGGTTGTAGAGCTTGCCATAGATATCGTTCATATCGACGGGCAGCCCCATCAGTTCCTGGTATTCCTTGAAGAGGTTGACCCACGCGTTGAGGTCGGAGGTACAGTTGTTGCAGTGAACCATCGCTACGGGGCTTCCGTCGGGCGTTGTCACGATATCGATGGCCTCGTAGGGACGCGAAAGCTCCTTCTCCAACACAATCATGGAGAACGACGACGTTCCTGCGGAGACATTGCCCGTACGCTGCTTCACAGCGTTGGTGGCCACCATGCCTGTGCCTGCGTCGCCTTCGGGCGGACAGAGCGGAATGCCAGCCTTCAGCCGTCCCGTAGGGTCGAGTTTGAGGGCACCTTCGGCCGTCAGACGTCCGGCATCCTCACCGGCCATCAGTACGCGGGGCAGAATGTCACGCAGCTTCCAGCCGTAGCCCGGAGCAATCAGCTGCTCGAACTTCTCCACCATCGGAGCGGAATAGTCCTTTGTTTCGGGATCAATGGGCAGCATGCCGGAGGCATCGCCGATGCCCAGCACACGTTCGCCCGTCAACTGCCAGTGAACGTATCCGGCCAGCGTCGTCAGGAAGTCAATGGAGGGTACATGGGCCTCTCCGTTCAAGATGGCCTGATAAAGGTGCGAGATGCTCCAGCGCAAAGGGATGTTGTAAACAAAAAGTTCGGAAAGCTTGGCGGCAGCGGGGCCGGTGTTCGTGTTGCGCCACGTGCGGAAGGGCACGAGGATGTTCTGCTGCTTATCGAAGGCCATATAGCCGTGCATCATGGCGCTGACGCCAATGGCGGCCAAGGTTTCTATCTCCACACCGTACTGCTTCTTCACGTCGGCACAGAGATCGGCGTAGCAGTCCTGCAGACCGCCCCATACGGCATCGAGGCTGTAGGTCCAGAGGCCATCGACGAGCTGGTTCTCCCACGTGTGGCTGCCCTGTGCGATGGGCTTGTTTTCCTCATCGATGAGAACCGCCTTGATGCGGGTGGAACCGAACTCGATACCCAACACGGCACGTCCGGATGCTATGGTAGATTTGGGATCTGATTTCATACGAATGGTATTGTATAAGGTGAAACAAAAAGAAGAAGGAAAACACATCACGTGTATTTTTCCTTCTTCAGTTACAAATTTAGCAGAGTGCCTTGTTCAGCATATAGTACACTTCGTTCATGCGGAGTTCTTTCTTGAACTCGCTGATAGTAGTATCCTTGTTGATGTGAACCATTTCGATACCTGCAATCTCAGCGTAGTCTTCCCAGTATTCGGCTGTCAGATCGTATGAGAAGCAGGAGTGGTGTGTACCACCGGCCAGGATCCAGGCTCCGGCACCAACCTCGAAGTTGGGCATGGGTTTCCACAGGGCGGAAGCCACGGGCAGCTTGGGCAGCGGTTTCGGCTCGATGCACTCTACATCGTTTACGATCAGGCGGAAGCGGTTGCCCAGGTCAACGACCGTAGCGGTGCAGCCGGTGCCCACCTTCGACGTGAACACGAGACGGGCCGTCTGGCTCTTGCGGATACCGATACCGAGGAAGTGTACTTCCAAACGAGGTTTCTTGGCAGCGATGAGCGGACATACCTCCAGCATATGGGCCTGAAGGATAGAACTGTTCTCGCCGTCGAAGTTCAGGGTATAGTCCTCAAGGAAGGAACAGCCGGTGGGCAGGCCCTGGTTCATCACCCATACGGTACGATAAAGGGCGGCGGACTTCCAGTCGCCTTCGGCACCGAAGCCGTAACCTTCAGCCATCAGGCGCTGGCTGGCGAGGCCGGGAATCTGGTCGAAGTAGCTGCCGTCGGTCTGACCCAGGTCATCAAAGTTGGTAGTGAAACCTTTGGCTCCCTTAGCCTTCAAAATGGCACGCAGGGCAAGTTCGGCCTTGGCAGAGTTCCAAACTTTCTGATAGGCTTCGGTGGACTTATCCTCCAGCTCGGCATCATGGTCATATTCAGCAAAATATGTCTTGACAAGCGCTTCCACATCGGCATCTTTTACCTGTGCGTGGTATTCCATCAGTTCAGTCACGGGGCAATAGTCCACGTGGTAGCCCATGCGCTGTTCGGCTTCCACCTTGTCGCCGTCAGTCACGGCCACGTTGTTCATCTGATCGCCGAAGCGGATGATGAGCATGTCCTGAGCATCGGCCCAAGCGGCACAAACACGCATCCATACGGCAATCTTCTTTTGGGTTTCCTCTTCCTTCCAATAACCTACCACCACTTTGCGGCGGATGCGCATGCGGGTGCAGATGTGTCCGAATTCACGGTCGCCGTGAGCACTCTGGTTGAGGTTCATAAAGTCCATATCCATAGTATCCCAAGGAATTTCCTTGTTGTACTGAGTGTGCAGGTGGAGCAACGGTTTCTTCAGTTGCTGCAAGCCGTGAATCCACATCTTGGCGGGCGAGAATGTATGCATCCAAGTGATGACACCGATACACTTCTCTTCGTTGTTGGCAGCCTTGAATACAGTTTCCACTTCCTTGGACGAGTTGGCCGTACCTTTATATACCACCTTGACAGGTAACTTGCCTGACTCGTTCAAGCCTTTTACCATCTCGTTGCTGTGTGCATCTACTGCGATAACTGCGTCTCCTCCGTACAGAAGCTGTGCTCCTGTGACGAACCATACTTCATATTGATCAAATGCGTTCATAATAGTAATTATAATGTATTTAAATGTTGGTTGTTATACTTTTTACTTGATTACTTTTGTCCGTAATAGGCATTCGGCCCATGCTTGCGGCTAAAGTGTTTCTCGATAAGCAGTGGATTCATGGTCAGGTTAGGATTGACGGCATAAGCAATGGATGCCATCTTGGCCACCTGCTCCATGACGACGGCGTTGTGGACAGCGTCGTGCGCATCCTTGCCCCAAGCAAAGGGACCATGGTTTTTCACCAGTACGCCCGGTGTGTGAACTGGATTCAGCCCTTCAAAGCGTTTCACGATAACGTTACCCGTCTCCAGCTCATACTCGCCTTTTACTTCAGCTTCGGTCATGTCGGCCGTACAAGGGATAGCATCGTGGAAATAATCGGCATGAGTCGTACCGATGTTAGGTATATCGCATCCGGCCTGTGCCCAGGCAGTAGCATATGTGGAGTGCGTGTGTACCACTCCTCCAATTTCAGGGAAAGCCTTGTAGAGCACTACGTGAGTCGGCGTATCTGAAGAAGGGCGAAGGTTCCCCTCCACTACCTTACCATCGAGATCAACCACAACCATGTCCGTAACTTTCATCTCGTCATAGCTTACACCGCTGGGTTTAATGACCACCAACCCGCTTGCACGGTCGATAGCAGATACATTCCCCCAGGTAAAGATGACCAGTCCGTGCTTCACTAAATCAAGGTTGGCACGAAATACCTTTTCTTTCAATTCTTCTAACATAGCTATATTGTTTAATACGTTAAATTACAATTTGAATTTAGGAGCCTTCTGATAAACCTTCTCATTGAACTGGTACAAGGCGGCACTACGTTTGGAACTGGTCTTGTCCTTTTTGTCCGTCTTCTCAATGTAGTCCATCTCCGCAATCCGCTTGCGAAAGTTCCGCTTGTCAATAGGCTCCCCATATATTGCTTCATACAAACGCTGCAACTGCGACAACGTGAACAGCTTGGGCAGCAAATTGAAGCCGATAGGCTCTGTGGAAGCTTTTTTCTGCATCAGAACTCGTGCCTTCTCCACCATCTCCAGATGATCGAATATCAGTGGGGGCAGCTTGTCGATACCAACCCAAAAGGCATTGTGCTGATGGACAAGCTCACGGTCGTATTCGTTAATGTTAATCAGTGCATAGTATGCAACGGAGATGACTCTACCTCCCGGATCGCGCTTGACAGCACCAAAGGAACCCACCTGTTCGATGTAAACCTGCTCTAGGCCAGTCAGCTCGGCCAACACCCGCTTGGCGGCATCGTCCACGCTTTCGTTCTCCTGCACAAAACCGCCCATCAGTGACCATTCGCCCATTGCCGGCTCAAAGTTGCGTTTCAGCAGCAGCAAGTTCAATTCTCCCTCGTGGAAACCAAAGATGATACAGTCCACCGAGACATAAAACTTAGGGTTTATATTGTAAAAGTTTGTCATAGGTTTACACCTTATTTATATATATTACCAGAAATAGGCATAGAACAGGGCACAAAGGAGCACAACACCCAGCGAAGCAATGACATCCCATTTGTTCCAGCTGTCCCGAATGAGCTGCTTGTAACTGCCGGTGAAGGTGATGGCCTCAATTTGCTGTGCAGATGGCTTCGGTGTGAAGCAGGATACAACTGCCATCATGACTATCAGGAAGACAAGCAGCCAAACCTCGAAGACGAGCCAGTTTGTCTGCCAGAACCAGGTGGTATATTCCCAAAAGGCACCATCCATTACAGCTTTGCCTGAATCGGTGATGACATTGGTAAGCAGACGTACCATACCGATAAGAAAACCGCCGATGAGTCCCCATTCGCCAGCCTTCGGAGTGATTCGTTTCGAGAAAATACCCAGCGTAAAGACAGCAACCATGGCAGGAGCGATTAATGACTGGATGTCCTGCAAGTATGAATAGAGATTACCCATATTCATCATGATAGGCATCCAGGCCAAACCCAGCAATACGACTACCACCGTAGCAATACGACCTACCAACACATAATGACTTTCGCTCATGCCTTTCTTCATAGGTTTGTAAAAGTCTTCTGTAAACAGCGTAGCACAACTGTTGAAGAAGGCTGCCAACGATGCAACGAGGGCACAGATGAAGCCGATAGTCACAATACCTTTGACTCCTGCTGGCAGAATGTTCTTCACCATCATGGCGAAAGCGCCGTCGGTGTCGTGGGTGTTGGTTATATCCATCACAATGCCGCTACCTGTTTTCTGGGCAAGTGCATAAGCCACCATACCCGGAATCAAAAACATAAACACGGGCAACAATTTGAAATAACCGGCGGCAATGGATCCGCGACGGGCACGCTTCATTACAACATCATCAGATTCACCCTTCTGCTGTCCAAGCACACGTTGTACGATGTGCTGGTCGGTACACCAATACCAGAAACCGATGATAGAGGCACCCAAAAATACTACATAACCAGGAAATTGCGGATACATGGGATCGGCAGGATCAGTGTGGAACATGTGAGTCGTACCAAATCCATCGTGTGCGGCATTACATACAGCCATCATCTGTGACCAGCCTTCGCTGATACTACCGTCGCCCAGCATGTTCAAGCCCAGGAACAATACTAAGAAAGAACCAATGATAAGAATTGGGGTCTGAATGGCAGACAAAGTCATCACTCCCTTCATACCGCCGAACACTGTGAACACGGCAGTAACGGCAATCAGACCGATAGCGCCATACCAGAATGGCAGGCCAAGCAAGTATTCAAAGAAAATGCCACCAGTGAAAGCTGTGACAGAGACCTTGGTCAGCACATAAGCAATCAAGGTGATGATGGATAACCATGAACCCGTACGTTGGGTATAACGGAATTTCAAGAAATCGGGCATGGTGATAATCTTGCCCATTTTGTTGTTCAGCAATTGATAGAAGGGAACAAACAGCCATCCCAAAATCAGGATCATCCATCCCTGCATTTCCCAGTGGGCCATACCTACACCGTCTTTGGCACCTGTTCCAGCAAGACCAACCAAGTGTTCAGAACCGATATTGGCAGCAAAGATAGCTGCACCAATGATGTACCAGGGCTCACCCTTTCCAAACAAATAGTCCTGACTGTCGGCTCCTTTCATTTTCTCTTTGTCTTTCTTGATAGCACGACATATCGCCCAGGCAATGGCTACGACTCCGACAGCAAGTACCGCCCAATCCAGCCAGATAAATTCATTTGTATTCCAATTCATAAGTCTTCTATGTTTTTTAATTAGTATTATCTTTAAGATTATTTCTCAACACTAAATTTGAAGATACATTCGCTGTTATAGGTTTGTCCCGGTTCCAATATTACAGAAGGCCATTCAGGCTTATTGGGACTATCGGGATAATGTTGTGTTTCCAGACACACAGAGGCACGCTGATTGTAAACAATACCTTTCTTTCCTTTCACCGTACCGTCCAAGAAGTTTCCTGTATATACCTGAATACCTGGTTCATTTGTGTAAACCTCCAGTACAATACCTGTTTCAGGCGAACTCAGACGGGCAGCCACCTTTGTCAAGTCACCTTTGGTATTCAGTACCCAGTTATGATCGTAACCATTACCATTCTTCAACTGAACGAAATCATATTTGTCGATGTCCTGTCCTATGACCTTAGGAGTAGTAAAATCCATCGGAGTGTCTTTTACTGGAAGGATTTCTCCAGTTGTCATAAATGTACTGTCAACCGGCGTATAATAGTCGGCATTCACATACAAGACATGATCTGTCGCCGATTGGGAAGGATCACCCGACAGATTGAAATAGGAGTGGTTGGTCATGTTGATGACCGTCTTCTTGTCGGTTGTAGCTGTATATTTAATGTCAATGGCATTGTCTTCCGTCAGTTTGTACACAACTTTTGCTGTTACATTACCAGGAAAGTTTTCGTCACCATCAGGAGAAATATGAGTCAGTTCCAGAGTTGTGCCATCAATCTGTTTGGCATCATACACTTGATATTGCCATCCCTTGGGACCTCCATGCAAGCAGTGTCCAAAGTTGTTTTGCGGCAATTGAATTGTATCACCGTCCAAAACCAGACGTCCTTGATTGATACGGTTGGCATAACGTCCAATGGAAGCACCAAAATCACTGGGAATATTGATATAGTCGGCAATACTGTCAAAACCTAAAACCACATCTTTCATTTCACCGTTTTTGTCCGGCACCATAACAGAGACGATACGTCCTCCGAAGTTTGTCACACAAACTTCCATTCCGTTTCCGTTTTTCAGTTTATACAAACTTGTCTGCGCATTATTTACTGTAGCCAAATAAGCTTCAGGATTTAATCCCGACAACGTCAGATTGGGTTTCTGAACACAAGAAGCTGAAAACAAGAGTATTGCAGCTCCAACAAATAAGAAATGCTTTTTCATAATAATAGTCAATGTTTGAACCTGTTTTATTTTAAGTGTAAAAATAACACTTTATTTTCATCCAGCAACTATCCTTTGATATGTTTGACAACATGAAAGAGCAAAATAAGAATAGTGAAACAAACGTTAACAAGTCTTGCAACATCTTCAATAAAGCGTCCAGAAATACACTTTAAACGTTCAAAATTATATAATCAATGAAAAAAAACTTATGCAAAAGTACACCTCATGACGAATTGTTTTTAATTTTGCATGGCAAGTAGAAAAAAGGATGGTTTTTCCTCCTTATTTTTCCATAAATGACCGATTGCATAC
>DXAV01000050.1 GCA_019116805.1 Candidatus Bacteroides merdavium
ACGTATCGTTGTTAAACGTATAGCTGAACGAGGAGCTGTAGCCCTGGAAGATACCGAAGCGCCCATAAGACCACTCCGTACGGTCGTTGTCCACCACATTTCCTTGTTCATCGAACTTATAACCATAAGTCTTGAAAGAAGAACTCATGCTGAACGTATAGTTCTTGGTCAGCTTCAATCGAGCGTTCAGTGTCAGGTCGCTCCAAGGTCTCGTCGTGGCGGCCATGTTATAGGAAAGGTTAGCACCCAATTCGTCAATCAAGCTGATTTTCTTGATGGAGTCGTTCTTATCCTTGTATTTCATTTCCAAGTTATTGGAAATGCTGAACGTGACATTTCCCTGCTTGCCTCCACTAGGCACACCAAACATCTGGTTGGCGTAATAAGAATATTTCACCGTGTCCTGCGTTCCGTCGCTGTTTGGACGATAATAAGTGTCATAATAGCCATAGCGCGAAGTCGTAAAGTCCGGTGCTGCACTGAAGCTGACGGAAGGTGTGATGACGTGACGTATCTGAATAGCCTTCTTCGGCAGGAAAAGAGGTTTGTACATGCCATAAATCTTGGTGTTCAGACCGATGCTGGCATTATAGTTGTAAACGCGGTGGAAGCCGAAGACTGTATCCGTATTCACCACCTTGTTGGCCGTTTCGTCCCACCCTTGCTTAATTTTACGGGTGTACCAGCGTTCTGTATAGTTGACCGAAGGAGTCAGGTTGAAATACTTGAACAGCGTAAACGTAGCACTGATGGGGACTTCGTGCTGCATGCCGTTTTCCCAGTCTTTAATAAGGTTAGACTTGAACAGCAGGTAGTCCTTGGTCTTGATGCTATTCTTGAAACGTCCGGTGTAGCGCAAGGAAATCTTCTCATACCAGCGTTCCTCGCCTACGGCTTTCTTGCGCTTGAAGGGATAGATGTTGCTCAGCGAAATGGTCAAATCCGGCAGAGTGACCGACACGGACGAGTCCTTCATGGTCTGTGCAATATTCGACGTGGCCGAGATTGTCAGTTTCTGGTCAGGGAAGCTGCGGGTATAGCTAATGCTCGAAGTCTTGGTGTTCTGTGTCATGGCCTGCGAATTATACAAGTTTCCGATGTTGGTCTGCTCGTAACTACTGGTCGAGAAGTTCACACTGGCCGAGAAGGTAGAGTTTGGATTGGCCTTGGCATCCTGCCGATGACTCCACACAATCTTGAAGTCCTTGGACACAGAATAGTCGGGCAAGCCCTTGTCACCCGTCTTCGTCACCTGGTAACTGGCCTGAAACAAACCAGAATACTTATATCGTTTCACGTAATTGCTCTCGGCATTCAATGCCCATGACCCTTTTGTGAAGATATCACCACGCAACTTCAAATCCATCTGATCGCTGATGGCGAAATAATAACCGCCGTCCGTCAGACCAAAACCGCGGCTGGAATCGTCCATATAGGTAGGCATCAGGAATCCCGACGAATAGCTGCTGGAAAAGGGAAAGAAAAAGAACGGCACGGCCAAGGGAAGAGGAACGTCCTCCACGACCAAATAAGCCGGGCCGGTCACCACATTCTTCTTGGGGCGCACCTTGGCGTAGGTCATCTGCATGTAGAAGTGGGGATGTTCATGATTGTCACAGGTCGTATATTTTCCGTCCTTCATATACATTTCATTGCCTGTTCCTTTTTTGGCGTTATTACCCGTCACGTATCCCTCGCCCTGTTGGCTCACCACGTTACTGATGATACCCCGTTTGCTCTTGAAGTTATAGCGGATGGTGTTGGTCTCATAAGGCGTCTCCCCATCCTTGAACACGGGCCTCCCCTGCAACACACCCAATGAATCCTCCACACCATGAGCATAGACCGTGCTGCTATCCATATTCATACTAATGACGGCAGCAGTCAGCTCAGCCTGCGGGTAGTTCACCTTACTCTCTCCATACAGATGGGCATAACCGTTCTGCGTGAACACAATAGAGTCCGTAGCTTCATACGTCACCGGCGCATCCAGCCCTTCATTTTTCTTGGCTGGTACCGAATCGGTTAGTATGGAGTCATTCCGCAACGTATCGCCTGCCTGCGACGAGTTTCTCTGATTCCTAGGAAGCGTCACATCCCTGCCCCTACGCTGCGATTCAGCTTCAGCAGAAATAATCAGCAAGAGAAACAACAATAAGAATGATATGGTTGTCTTTACTTTCAATGGTGTCAAATCAACATACGGTTATGTGCTTGAAGGGGCAAAAATAAACAAAATAGATGGATTGCCCGCTCTTTTTAAAGAAAATTAGATTGCTACAAGAAGAGTTCGCACCAACGATCGAAGCGCGATAATCCTTCCGCACCGTATTTCGCCAGGCTTTTCCGCGCCTTCTCCACCGTTTTTTCGCTATCAAGACGGGTCTTGGAGAAAAATTTGTCGGCAAAACAAATGATTTGTTCTTCGATACTAATCGGCAACATCTCGCGATGGGGTACCGGCAACTGTTGTTCCACAATCTGCTTCAGCGACAATCCAGCTCCCGTATGCCGCTCACAAACCAATGCATGACGCGGATATCCCTCCCCTCGTATCAGGTCGGCTCCCAGATAGCCATGACAAATATAAGGCTTGTCGCCCTTACAAAAGATACCGTCGGCATCAGTCAGAAAAATGCCGATATCGTGTAACATGGCCGCCTCATACACAAAATCACGGTCAGCCAGTAATTCGGGATGCCTGTCGGCAATCTGCAATGCCTTCTCAGCCACAGACTGGCTATGGGTCAACAGAATATGACGTAACTCACTGCCAGCCCGATAGTATTTATCAATAATATCAATTGGATTCATGACACAACTTTCACAAAGTTATCAGGCTGAGATCCAATCTTTTCTTCATTCACTCTTCACTTCAATGGAAAGGAGAAAAGAAGAATTCCACAGCCGTTCCGGCGACAAAAGTACAAATTATTCCCTAACTATCTTGCACTTCCTTAGATAAATCGGTTTTCCTTTTCTTCCACAACTGATAACTGTTGATGATGTTCTGCCACAACACATAGGAACCTGGACCTACAGAAGACAAGGGATTGAGGTAGGTATAGGCCATCCAAATGGCCAGCACGGTATTTTTCTGTCCCAAAGCCTGCCCACCACTGATACGCTCCTTATAGTGACCGCCGATACGCTTACCCAAGTAAAACTGCAAGCAGCATGCCACGAGGCCAGCCAAAGCTATCAGCCATTCCACATAGGAAGGAGCCGTACTGTTAGCCAACGAGCGGACAGTCTGCCCAGAAACAATGGCCAGCGCCACTCCCCATAAATAGAAAGCCGCACTATGACGCTCCAGCAACCATTGATGCACCACAGGCATCCACAGACGCAACAACCACGCCAACAGGAACGGACAGAGCAGAAGCGGAAAAACCTTGCTGAGGATTTTCAGGAAAGCCAGCCAAAAAGTTACGTCCGAATGGGGTTCCACTAACGGGAAAACCAATGGTACGGCAACGGCAGCCAGTAAATTGGACATTAAGGTATAGGTGGTAAGGCTGGCTGCACTACCGCCCAGCTTGCCCGTAATGACGGCCGCCGCAGTAGCCGTAGGGCAAATCAAGCAAACCATAGCTCCCTCAAACACCTCCCGATAGAGTTCGTCCATCGGACAAAAGACTAGCAGTGCCGACAGCAAAAGACACGAAACAGTCTGAAACAAAAGCAGCCAACCGTGCCAGGCTTTAGGTTTCAGATCGGCCATATCCACCTTACAAAACGTAAGCAGTAACTGGGCAAAAATCAGCAACGGAGTAAGTACAGATACCGATGCATTGACAAAGGGTTTGAGCGGTGCCAACACCGACATTTTTGCAAAAGCAAAATAGGCTAACGTTCCGGCAATCATAGCTACAGGGAGCGTCCAGTCTTTCAAGAAACGAATAAAAGCATTAGCCAACATAAGCTTCACCATTTTTTAGTTCATGCCATTCGCGAATTAGGACGTATCAAGAACGAAAATAAAACTCCATCGATACAATCCCATAATTCTGACGGTGCAAAATTAGTTTCTATTTGTGAGAATAGTTCTCTTTGTATCCCAAAAACTGTCTCAAAATACCTAGAAAAAGAATAAAACCTAAGCCAAACCACAAGTTTTCAGCAAAATTACACTACATTTGCAAAGAATTTCATCGCATCAATGAGTTTGAAAAGAATTCATCACATATTATTCATTGCCTGTTGCATGGTATGCCTGTCCGTGCATTCGGGCTTTGCAACCACTTTATCCAAGAAGTTTGTCGTGGTCATTGATGCCGGCCATGGTGGACATGACCCTGGGGCCGTCGGGAGGATATCCAAAGAAAAGAATATCAATCTGGGCGTCGCACTCCAACTGGGTAATCTTATCAAAGAGCAATGCACTGACACAAAAGTCATCTACACCCGCAGCAGGGATGTATTCATCCCCCTGAGCCGCCGGGCGGAAATAGCGAACGAAGCCAAAGCAGATTTGTTCATTTCTATCCACACCAATTCCGTCGGGGGCAACAAAAGCGTACAGGGGGCTTCAACGTGGACTTTGGGTCTGGCTAAGTCTGATGCCAATCTTGAAGTGGCCAAACGCGAAAATGCTGTCATCCTCTACGAAGATGACTACAAGACCCGCTACGCCGGATTTAATCCCAATTCGGCAGAGTCATACATTATCTTCGAATTCATGCAGGACAAATATATGTCGCAAAGCGTCCATCTGGCTTCGCTGGTACAGAAAGAATTCCGGCAAACGGGCAAACGCATCGACCGCGGCGTACACCAAGCTGGTTTTCTTGTACTGAAAGCCAGCGCGATGCCCAGCATTCTAGTTGAACTTGGATTCATCTCCAACCCTACCGAAGAACGCTACTTGAACAGTGAAGTTGGAAGAAAGACGTTAGCCAACAGCATTTTCCGTGCATTCTTGGCATACAAGCAGGAACAGGAATTGAGACTGAACGGAAGCAAGACTGTCCAAAAACCCGAAGCGATATCCAAGGAAAAGCCGGCAAACTTATCCTTAGCCCCGGTACAGAATCAATCTGCCGCATCGGCTTCGAATGCCAAGACACAACCGGACTCCAAACGAGTTCCGGTCTTTAAAGTACAGATCCTGACATCATCCAAAGCTCTGCCCGCCAACGACAAACGTTTCAAAGGCCTTAAAGGAGTGGACTCTTATAAAGAAGACGGACTATACAAATATACTTACGGTTCATCCACCGATTACAACGAAATACTTCGTATCAAGAAAAGCGTTGCCAAACAGATAAAGGACGCTTTCATCATCGCTTTCAAAAATGGAAAGAAGATGGACACAGCCGCAGCTATCCGAGAATTTAAAGGAAACAAGAAATAACCATTCAATAAAGAAAAATCATCATGAAGTATATTACAAAAGAAGTTAAGATAGGTATTGCCGGCATTGCAGCCTTGTGTATACTGGTATATGGAATCAATTACTTGAAAGGTATCCATTTGTTCAAACCTGCCAGCTATTTTTATGTCAAGTTCCAAAACGTAAACGGGCTTGCCAAATCCAGCCCTGTTTTTGCCGACGGCTACCGAGTAGGTATAGTACGAGAACTTTATTACGACTATAATGCCCCAGGAAACGTGGTGGCGGAAATTGATGTAGATACCGACCTGCGCATTCCTAAAGGAAGCAGTGCAGAATTGGCAGCTGAAATGCTAGGAGGAGTAAGAATGAACCTATTGCTGGCCAACAACCCACGCGAACGTTATGAAATAGGTGACACCATCCCCGGACATTTAAACAATGGTATGATGGAAAAAGTGGCCAATATGATGCCTCAAATCGAGCAGATGATGCCCAAACTCGATTCTATCCTTACTTCACTCAATGTCATTTTAGCCAATCCAGCCATCCCTGCATCCTTAAAGAACATTGAAGTACTAACAGCCAATATGAGTGCTACCAGCAAACAACTACAGACACTCATGAACAATGATATACCCCAACTGACCGGCAAGCTTAATACATTGGGTGACAACCTCATTGTCATGTCCGGCAATCTCAAGCAGATAGACTATGCCGCAGCCATGCAAAAGGTAGATTCAACGTTGGCCAACGTACACACACTGACTGACAAGTTGAACAGCAAAAACAATACCATAGGTCTGCTGCTGAACGACCCGCAGCTTTACCAGAACCTAAACGCAACAACAGCCAATGCCGCCAGCCTACTTGAAGACCTGAAAGCTCATCCCAAACGCTACGTCCACTTCTCCCTTTTCGGAAAGAAAGATAAATAAAAAATACATTATATAGAATTTGTCTAAATAGCAAAAACTATTTTCCAAAGGTCAGAACTCCAAGAAAAGAGGTTAAATCAAGGCATTAAAGCAAATTCTAAGAGATTGGAATAAATCTGGTATAGATTTGCACTTAACATCCTAAACAGCTAACACACAAGACCTTTAAAAAAAACAACAGCCCTTACAAAAGGGCTGTTTTCATCTTTAGTGATAAATAGCTGAAAGTAAACACATTATTTCACGATTGAAAAATGCAAGAAAAAAAGCATTTGTTTTTTTCAAATAAGATGCCCAATTTTGCAAACGTAGAAGTTTTGCCAAATTAATAAATGTAGAGTAGCCGTTATGAGTAAGAATAATCATGTCGGACTATGGAATGCGTGTCTTGATATCATACGCGACAACGTTCCAGAACAGACATATAAAACTTGGTTTTGCCCAATTGTCCCATTAAGATTTGAGGACAATACTTTGGTGTTGCAAGTACCGAGTCAGTTTTTCTATGAATTTCTCGAAGAGAAGTTCTTGGATTTACTGCGCCAAACCATACACAAGATTTTTGGGGAAGGAACCAAACTGATGTATAGCGTGATGGTGGTCAAGAATCCGCCAACAGCCGTACCTCTACCTACCCATTCCGGCTCTTCCACACCTGCGACAACCGTACGCAAAACAGCTACCAAGGATATTCCGCAGGTACCTCAAATAGCAGAACTTGACCCGCATTTGAATCGGGACTACAATTTTGACACATTCATTGAAGGAGAAAGCAACAAGCTGTCACGCAGTGTAGCAGAAGCCGTTGCACTCAATCCGGCCAAAACAATTTTCAATCCGCTGTTCTTCTACGGAGCGTCGGGAGTAGGCAAAACTCACCTGGCCAACGCTATCGGTACTAAAATCAAGGAGCTCTACCCGGAAAAACGCGTATTGTATGTATCAGCCCACTTGTTCCAAGTGCAATATACAGACTCCGTGCGCAATAATACGACCAATGATTTCATCAACTTCTACCAGTCTATAGACGTGCTGATTATTGATGATATCCAAGAATTTGCCGGTGTCACCAAAACTCAAAATACGTTCTTCCACATTTTCAATCACCTACACCAGAACGGCAAGCAACTCATCCTAACTTCGGACCGAGCTCCCGTACTTTTGCAAGGCATGGAAGAACGCTTGGTCACTCGCTTCAAGTGGGGCATGGTAGCCGAACTGGAAAAACCAACCGTCGAATTGCGTAAAGACATCTTGCGTAATAAAATACGCCGCGATGGACTGCAATTTCCCCAAGAAGTTATCAACTACATTGCCGAAAACGTCAGTGACAGCGTACGCGATTTAGAAGGTATCATCATTTCTATCATGGCTCACTCCACCATCTATAATAAAGATGTGGATTTGGAACTGGCTCAACGAATAGTACGTAAAGTAACACAGAATGAAAGTAAGGCTATAACGATTGACAACATAATTAATACGGTATGCCAACATTTCGGACTTGACACCAACACCATCCATACCAAGTCTAGGAAACGTGAAGTAGTACAAGCCAGACAAATAGCTATGTATCTGGCCAAGAATTACACAGAATTCTCTACTGCCAAAATTGGTTCCTTAATCGGAAATAAAGACCACGCAACTGTTCTGCATGCCTGCAAAACCATTAGCGAACTAAAAGAGGTCAGCAAGAGTTTCCAGACCGAGCTAGAAGAAATCCAAGCAGCTCTAAGGCAATAATAAACAAATGGAGGTATTAATTATAAAAAAGCAGGGATTAAAATCCCTGCTTTTTTATTACACTCCACAACAACTCCGACATGGCTTCTGCATCTTTCTTCGTATAACGTACATCTGTAAACACCTGTGCCAGATTATCCTTACCATTCTCCACAACAAATCGCTGGTTCTCGGGCAAAGATTCTTTATAGGCATACAGACTATCAATAGACTCAGGAGTATAGTCGTGATAGATTTCTTCGTGTACTACCGCTTCCAAAGGCAAACGATCCACCTGTTGAGGATCCTCGGCCGGCCATCCCACCGTGACCGTCGTGATGGGAAACACTAACTTCGGCAGCTTCAAAGCCTCAACAATCAGATGGGGATTGTAGGTCGTGGTACCCAGATAGCAGATACCGAGTCCTTTTTCCTCAGCAGCCACACAAAAAGTTTGGGCAACCAACAGGGCATCAACAGCCCCTGTCACAAACCATTCCAAATTATTATATCCCGGTTCGGCCTGACGCAGACGACACCACTTACTAAAACGGTTCAAGTCAATACAAAATGTAAGTACTACCGGAGCTGTCTGCACCATAGGTTGATTGAAATGCGCAGGAGACAACTTGGCCTTCTGACTTGCGTCACGGGTTACTACCACACTATAAGCCTGCATATTTCCCACTGTAGAAGCCCTAAATGCTGTTTCAAGTAAATCATTTAACAAATCGGTAGAAATATCCTTCTGCTGATATTTGCGAATTGTTTTTCTCTGTTTTAAGCTTTCCATAATTTCCTTTTTTTCTGCAAATATATAAAAGATTTAAAGAACAACCTGTTTTCAGACTACAAACCTACGCTCTATCAAACCAAAGTTTTATACACAAAACCACCACGTCCGACACATTCTTTTCTTTTTTGGGAAACTTTTCCACTCAACCGAAATAAACAAATCGTTAATTATCAAACAAATAACTATTACAAACAGAAAACTTTGCATTTGTTGATAAAAACATGTGTTTTTATTTTGTTGTATGAAAAAACATTCATAGATTTGCAAACGCATTTATTACCTATTGAAAACACTTCTACATAATTACTATTTGAATCAATCAAATCTAAAGAATAGACCATCGTGGAAAAGAGAACTTTTACTTATCAGGAAGCTTTTGAAGCATCTTTACAATACTTCCAAGGAGATGAGCTGGCCGCTAGAGTATGGGTGAACAAATATGCCGTCAAAGATTCGTTCGGCAATATTTATGAAAAGTCACCGGAAGACATGCACTGGCGCATTGCGAATGAGGTGGCCCGCATTGAAGCCAAGTACCCCAATGCCCTGAGCGCCGAAGAGCTCTTCAAACTGCTGGACCATTTTAAATATATTGTTCCACAAGGAAGCCCCATGACAGGTATAGGAAATGACTATCAGGTTGCTTCTCTGTCTAACTGCTTCGTCATCGGGGTAGATGGTGAAGCCGACTCTTATGGTGCCATCTTCAAAATTGATGAAGAGCAAGTACAACTGATGAAAAGACGTGGCGGTGTGGGACACGACCTTTCGCACATCCGCCCCAAAGGTTCTCCGGTCAAAAACTCCGCATTGACCTCCACTGGTCTGGTTCCCTTTATGGAGCGTTATTCAAACTCTACGCGCGAAGTGGCACAAGACGGACGTCGCGGTGCCCTAATGCTAAGCGTCTCCATCAAGCACCCTGACTCAGAAGCTTTCATCGACGCCAAGATGACCGAAGGCAAAGTAACTGGTGCAAACGTTTCGGTAAAACTGGACGACGCCTTCATGGAAGCAGCTGTCAACGGCACTCCTTACGTGCAACAATACCCCATTGATACCGAAAATCCAATCGTAAAGAAAACCATTGACGCCAATACATTGTGGAAAAAGATTGTCCACAACGCATGGAAGTCTGCCGAACCGGGTGTATTATTCTGGGACACCATCCTTCGTGAATCTGTTCCTGACTGTTATGCAGATCTGGGTTACCGTACTGTTTCCACCAACCCCTGTGGAGAAATTCCCCTCTGCCCATATGACTCTTGCCGCCTATTGGCAATCAATCTTTATTCATATGTAGTCAACCCGTTCAAGCCCGATGCCTACTTCGACTTCGAATTGTTCAAGAAACACGTAGCCTTGGCACAGCGTATCATGGACGACATCATCGACTTGGAGTTGGAGAAGATTGAACGTATCATGGAAAAGATAGATTCTGATCCAGAGAGTGATTCCGTTAAAGAAACAGAACGCACTTTGTGGAAAAAGATCTATAAGAAGAGCGGACAAGGACGTCGTACCGGCGTAGGTATCACAGCCGAAGGTGATATGCTGGCTGCTCTAAACTTGCGTTACGGCACGGAAGAAGCTACCATATTTTCTGAACAAGTACATAAGATCATTGCCCTAAGCGCCTATCGTTCGTCTGTTGAAATGGCCAAAGAACGCGGAGCGTTCGAAGTCTATGACTCTGAACGTGAAAAGAATAATCCATTTATCAACCGCCTGCGCGAAGCCGACCCTGAGCTCTACGAAGAAATGACAAAATATGGTCGTCGCAACATCGCCTGCCTCACCATTGCTCCTACAGGTACCACTAGTCTGATGACCCAAACGACCTCTGGCATCGAACCGGTATTCCTGCCGGTATATAAACGCCGCCGTAAAGTAAACCCCAATGATACTAATGTCCGTATTGACTTTGTGGATGAAACTGGCGATGCATTCGAAGAATACATTGTATTCCACCCCAAATTTGTTACTTGGATGGAAGCCCAAGGCCTCAACCCAGCCCAACGCTACACCCAAGAGGAAATTGACGAAATGGTAGCACGTTCACCTTATTACAAAGCAACATCTAACGATGTAGATTGGCTAATGAAAGTCAAGATGCAGGGACGTGTACAAAAGTGGGTGGATCACTCCATCAGTGTCACCATCAACCTGCCCAACAATGTTGATGAGGAGCTAGTCAACCGTCTTTACGTAGAAGCTTGGCGTTCAGGTTGCAAAGGATGTACAGTCTATCGTGACGGTTCACGTTCGGGTGTGCTCATTTCCACTAAGAGCGACAAAAAAGACGAACTGCCTCCGTGTAAACCACCTACGATTGTCGAAACACGCCCCAAAGTACTCGATGCTGAAGTAGTTCGTTTCCAGAACAACAAAGAGAAATGGGTAGCTTTCGTAGGTCTGCTCAACGGACACCCCTACGAAATCTTCACAGGTGTGCTTGACGACGACGAAGGTATTGTCCTCCCCAAGAATGTCGTATCGGGACACATCATCAAGAACGTAGATGAAAACGGTATCAAACGTTACGACTTCCAGTTCGAGAACAAACGCGGCTATAAGGTCACCATCGAAGGCTTGTCCGAGAAATTCAACAAAGAATACTGGAACTATGCAAAACTTATCTCGGGTGTGCTGCGCTACCGTATGCCTATCGAGCAGGTTATCAAGTTGGTAGGATCCCTGCAACTCGACAGCGAGAACATCAATACTTGGAAGAACGGCGTGGAACGTGCCCTGAAGAAATATGTACTTGACGGTACTGAAGCCAAAGGACAAAAATGTCCGAATTGTGGTAATGAGACCCTCGTTTACCAGGAAGGCTGCCTCATCTGTAAGACCTGCGGTGCTTCCCGCTGCGGATAAGACAAGGCAAGCACAAACGTTTGCATAGGATTTTAAAAGAGTTGGACAGTAATAGCTGCATGACTATGAAGAATATTTTCTATACTTGCATAGTCATTGCAGCTATTGTCGTTCATATAAATCTAATAATATGATATTATCTTTCAACATCGAATATCGCACTAGCTGGGGAGAGGAAATCAGAGTACTGGGTTCCGTACCTGAACTTGGAGACAATATTCCCGAAAAGGCAATCCCCCTGCACACCGTGGATGGTATCCACTGGACATCGGAAGTCGAAATCAGACAACCTAAAGTAAAGGACATCCATTACAGCTATCATGTTTATCGTGAAGGAAGGCCTATCCGCAGCGAATGGAAGAGCCTGCCACGTACTCTATACGCTTCTGGTGGTTCATCCAAGACCTACCTACTAGAAGACAGCTGGAAAAATCTGCCTGAACAACAGTACTTTTATACTTCAGCTTTTACTGAGTCACTCTTGGCTCATCACAACCGCGACGCTGTTCCCCAAAGCCACAGTCGCAGTCTGATTATCAAGGCCTATGCTCCCTGTATAGACAGTGAGCATTGTTTAGCTGTATGTGGTAGTGCCGAGGCACTGGGCGGCTGGGATCCCGCCAAAGCCGTATGGATGAGCGACACCAATTTCCCTGAATGGCAAGTAGAGATTGATGCCTCTACACTAACTTTTCCGTTGGAATATAAGTTCGTTCTTTATAACAAAGCCGAAAGACGCATTGTTGCATGGGAAAACAACCCCAACCGTTATCAGGCAGATCCGCAACTGAAAGCCAACGAGTCGTTGGTCATCGGCGACCGCTACGTTTACTTCAGCCTGCCCGCCTGGAAGGGTGCCGGTACGGCTATCCCTGTATTCTCCCTACGTTCCGAAGGCAGCTTTGGTGTAGGAGACTTTGGCGACCTGTTGAAGATGATCGACTGGGCCGTACTGACCCATCAGAAGGCCGTGCAGATACTGCCCATCAACGACACCACCATGACCCATACCTGGACAGATTCCTATCCCTATAATAGCATCTCCATCTACGCCTTCCATCCTATGTTTGCCGATATCCGACAACTAGGCACCTTGAACGATCGGGAAAAGATGGAACAATTCGAACAACGCCGGAAAGAGCTGAACGCCTTGCCGGCCATCGACTATGAGGCTGTTAACAAGACCAAGTGGGAATACTTCCGCCTGATCTTTGCCCAGGAGGGTGAAAAGGTCCTGGCTTCCGAAGCATTCTGTGAATTCTTCGAAGCAAACAAAGAGTGGCTCCAGCCCTATGCCGCGTTCAGTTACCTGCGTGACGCCTACAAGACACCCAACTTCCGCGAATGGCCCCGCTATACCGAGTACTACCAACAGGACATCGATGCCCTGTGTAAGCCCGGCTCGGCCGACTATCCGCACATTGCCATCTACTATTACATCCAATACCAACTCCACTGCCAATTGCTGGCCGCCACCCGTCATGCCCGCGCCAATGGTGTTGTGCTCAAAGGTGACATCCCCATCGGTATCAGTCGTAACAGTGTGGAAGCCTGGAAAGAACCTCATTACTTCAACCTGAACGGACAAGCCGGTGCACCACCCGACGACTTCTCAGCCAATGGACAGAACTGGGGTTTCCCCACCTATAACTGGGACGTCATGGAACAAGACGGCTACGCTTGGTGGATGAAGCGTTTCCGCAAGATGTCCGAATACTTCGACGCCTACCGCATCGACCACATCCTAGGCTTTTTCCGCATTTGGGAAATCCCGATGCACTCAGTTCACGGCTTGTTGGGACAGTTCGTTCCCTCCTTGCCCATGTCGCGCGAAGAAATCGAGAGCTATGGACTCGGCTTCCGTCCCGAGTTTCTGAAGCCCTACATCCATGAATACTTCTTGGGACAGATGTTCGGCCCGCACACCGACTACGTGAAGCAGACCTTCATCGAGCCCACCGACACGTGGGAAGTCTACCGTATGCGTCCCGAGTTCGACACACAGCGCAAGGTGGAAGCCTACTTCGACGGCAAGACCGACGACGACAGCGTCTGGATACGCGACGGCCTTTACGCCCTTATCAGCGACGTCCTGTTCGTGCCCGACCGCAACGATCCCTCGAAATACCATCCACGCATTGGCGTGCAGCACGACTACATCTATCGCTCGCTGAACGACTGGGAGAAAGCCGCCTTCAACCGCCTGTACGACAAATACTACTACCACCGCCACAACGATTTCTGGGGACAGCAGGCCATGAAGAAGCTCCCGCAGCTGACGCAGTCCACCCGCATGCTCGTCTGCGGCGAAGACCTCGGCATGATCCCCGCCTGTGTGGCGTGGGTGATGAACGAACTACGCATTCTCTCGCTTGAGATACAGCGCATGCCCAAGGATCCCAGCCAGGAATTTGGTCATCCCGAATGGTATCCCTACCGCTCGGTATGCACAATCTCCACCCACGACATGTCCACCCTTCGCGGCTGGTGGGAAGAAGATACCCAGCAGACGCAACGCTACTACAACCACGTTCTTGGCCACTATGGTACCGCACCCGCTACGGCCAGTCCCGAGGTGTGCGAACAAGTAGTGCGCGCCCACCTGACAAGCAACTCCATGCTCAGTATCCTCTCCTTCCAGGACTGGATGTCGGTTGACGGGCAACTGCGCAACCCCGACGTAGCTGAAGAGCGTATCAATGTGCCTGCCAACCCACGCCACTACTGGCGCTACCGCATGCACCTGACGCTGGAGCAACTCTTGGCAGCCGAAGACTTGAACGACAAAATCCGACAGATGATTACCGACAGCGGACGCTAACGCACACTTCCTTGTCGGAAACAGATTTTCATTTCAGGCTGTCTCAAAATGAATACTAACAATCATTTCGGGGCAGCCTGATTTTTTTCCTTCCCCCTAACGTTCTCACAGTGTCACCATCCTCCAAGACCAAACATGTGCCCGTCTGTTTTCAGGCATTGCAGATTACAAGGATTTGAACAGATAGTCTATCCGAAATATGTGATTGAAAAAAATATGTGTGAACGCCTGCCTGTCCTGTGTATTTCCCGAGTCCACTCCCCACTTCCAACCCTCCCGCATGCAATAATTCAGAAGAAATGACGATTTTTCTGCCAAAAGCTTTTGTAATATCCAAGTAAATTGTATTTTTGTGTACAATTTTGGTGTAGTAATGACAGACGAAGAAAAAGAGCTACTGAGGACATTCGAAGCCCGGCTGAGACACCTAGTCTATCTGCATGACGGACTCAGGCGCGAAAACGCCTCCCTCCGCCAGCTCCTTGACGACTGCCGCGCCGCCCGCGATGAGGCCGAAGACCGCTACCGCGCGCTGGAAAAACGCTACACAGACCTAAAAACAGCTACGACAATCAGCCTTAACGGCAGCGACGTGAAAGAGACAAAGCTGCGATTGTCCAAATTAGTGCGTGAAGTCGATAAATGCATCGCCCTGCTGAACGAATAAATCGAAGGAGACGAAGATGTATGAACGATAAGATAAAGATACACCTGCAGATGGCTGGCAGAACCTACCCCCTCACCATCCGCCGCGACGAGGAGGAAACGGTACGTGAGGCCGCCCGGCAGGTCAATGTCAGGCTCAATGCGTATAGGGACTACTACCCCGAGGCCGGCAGCGAACAGTTACTCGGTATGGTAGCCTACCAGTTCGCCCTGGAAAATCTGCGGATAAAGGACCGCCAAGACACCGCCCCCTATACCGAAAAGCTGAAGGAACTAACCGACGTGCTCGAAGCCTGCTTCAAGGACGACGGCCTCCGGCCTTGAGACGGAACAGCGCCATCGGCGCAACGGTCCTTCCTGACCGGAAAAGACAGAAAAAGAAACGAACGAGCGCACTGTACGTATCTCCCTTTCCCTACACGGGAACCAGGAAGACGACAGTGCCTTTTTTATTTATATATTAAAACAACTTACAAAATGACAACAGTAACGATAGTAGTAGTGTCCATTGCCTGTTTCCTCGTTGGAGCAGCCGCCTCCTACGTGCTCTTCAAGCACGGTCTGAAGACGAAATACGAAGGCATCCTGAAGGACGCGGAGGCAGAAGCGGAAGTAATCAAGAAGAACAAGCTGCTCGAAGTGAAAGAGAAGTTTCTCAACAAGAAGGCCGACCTCGAAAAAGAAGTGGCCGCCCGCAACCAGAAGATACAGCAGGCCGAAAACAAACTGAAACAGCGCGAGATGGTGCTGGGCCAGCGTCAAGAAGAGCTGCAGCGTAAGCGCCAGGAAGCCGATGCCATCCGCGAGAACCTAGAAGCACAGTTGGGCATCGTGGACAAGAAGAAGGAAGAGCTGGAACACCTCCAACGCCAGGAAATCGAAAAACTGGAAAGCATCTCCGGACTCTCAGCTGAGGAAGCTAAGGAACGTATGGTAGAATCGCTTAAGGAAGAGGCCAAGTCACAGGCCCAGTCCTACATCAACGACATCATGGACGAAGCCAAACTGACGGCCAACAAGGAAGCCAAGCGCATCGTTATCCAGACCATCCAGCGTGTAGCCACGGAGACGGCTATCGAGAATTCCGTCACCGTGTTCCACATCGAGTCCGATGAAATAAAAGGCCGTATCATCGGCCGTGAAGGCCGCAACATCCGCGCCTTGGAGGCCGCAACAGGTGTCGAGATCGTGGTGGACGACACCCCCGAAGCCATCGTCCTGTCAGCGTTCGACCCCGTACGCCGCGAAATAGCCCGTCTAGCCCTTCACCAGCTCGTCACCGACGGCCGCATCCACCCTGCCCGCATCGAAGAAGTGGTAAGCAAGGTGCGTAAGCAGGTGGAAGAAGAAATCATCGAGACAGGCAAGCGTACCACCATCGATTTGGGCATCCACGGCCTACATCCCGAACTAATCCGCATCATCGGTAAGATGAAATATCGCTCGTCCTATGGCCAGAACCTGCTACAACACGCCCGCGAGACGGCTAACCTCTGTGCCGTCATGGCCTCAGAACTGGGACTGAATCCTAAGAAAGCTAAGCGTGCCGGCCTGCTGCACGACATCGGCAAAGTGCCCGATGAAGAGCCCGAACTGCCACATGCCCTCTACGGTATGAAGCTGGCCGAGAAATATAAGGAGAAACCGGACATCTGTAACGCCATCGGCGCCCACCACGATGAAACGGAAATGACCAGCTTGCTGGCACCCATCGTCCAGGTGTGCGACGCCATCTCGGGTGCACGTCCTGGTGCACGCCGCGAAATCGTGGAAGCCTACATTAAGCGCCTCAACGACCTGGAGCAACTGGCTATGTCCTATCCAGGCGTGACGAAGACCTACGCCATCCAAGCTGGTCGCGAGTTGCGCGTCATCGTTGGTGCCGACAAGATAGACGACAAGCAGACGGAAAGCCTGTCTGGCGAAATAGCAAAAAAAATACAGGACGAGATGACGTATCCGGGACAGGTGAAAATCACTGTCATCCGCGAAACACGCGCCGTCAGCTACGCCAAATAAGTTCCCTTTAAGTTTCTCACATATCACTGCCGGGCACGGATGACACGGATTATCTCCGCGCAATCCGTGCCCAGTTTCATCATTACCTTATTATATTATATACATTATTATATGGAACGTTTACTGTTTGAAGTCTGTGCCAATGGCGTAGAGAGTTGTCTGGCCGCACAAGCTGGAGGTGCCGACCGAGTGGAGCTGTGTGCCGGCATCCCCGAGGGTGGCACCACCCCTTCCTATGGCGACATCATGGCAGCCCGTAACCTACTTGACCACACCCGCCTACACGTCATCATCCGTCCGCGGGGTGGTGATTTCCTCTACTCCCCCCTAGAACAGCGCATCATGCTGGAGGATATCACCAACGCCCGACGCTTAGGTGCCGACGGTGTGGTACTGGGCTGCCTGACACCCGATGGCGACGTGGACCTACCCCTGATGGCAAGGATGATGAAAGCTGCGGCAGAAATGTCCGTCACGTTCCACCGCGCATTCGATGTCTGCCGCGACCCGTATCGTGCACTAGAAGACATCATAGGTCTGGGTTGCCACCGTATCCTGACCTCGGGTCAGCAGCCCACCGCCGAGCAAGGCATCCCTCTGCTGCAGGAATTGCAGAAAGCCGCCGCCGGACGCATCAAGCTCTTGGCCGGCTGCAGGGTTAATGAGGGAAACATCGCACACATCGCCCGTGAAACGGGCATCACGGAGTTTCACTTCTCTGCCCGCGAAACTACAGAAAGCGGCATGAAATGGCGCAACGGTGCAGTGTCGATGGGCGGAACTGTCCGAATAGAAGAATACGCGCGTGCCGTCACAACGGAACGCCGCGTCCGCAACACCATCACGGCAGCACACAAGGGATAAGAATATAAAAATGGCACACGGACCACAAGGGGCTCATCCGTGTGCCATTTTCAGTCAGGGTACGGGCTGGCTCAACGCACCACCTTGTTCGTAGCAGGATCGGGAAAGACGACCGTCGGCTTAAATGACTTGGCCTCCTCAAAGTCCATCAGCGCGTAGGACATGATGATCACTATGTCACCCGGCTGCACGCGGCGTGCGGCGGCACCGTTTAAACAGATTTTACCGGATCCGCGCTCGCCCTTAATGATATAAGTTTCGAAACGTTCGCCATTGTTGTTGTCGGCAATATACACCTTCTCGCCGGCAATCATGTTGGCCGCGTCCATGAGGTCCTCGTCAATCGTGATGCTGCCCATGTAGTTCAGGTTGGCCTCCGTCACCCGGGCACAATGGATTTTGGACTTCAATACTTCAATCATCATAACAAATTTCTGGTTTATAGGGTTAAGATTTATACTTAATGTTGTCGATAAGTCGCACCTCACCGCAGAAAACAGTGATGCAACCCACAGGATAGTCCGTGTCTGTCCAGTCGGCAATCTTCTGCAACGTATTTCCGTCCACCAATTCGAAATACTCCAAACGCAGACCGGGAGCGGCAGCGATGGAGTCTTCGACAAAACGCTGTGTCTCGGCTACCGTATGAGAAACAGCAAACTCAACGCTTGCAAACAGGGTCTGCGAAATCTTCAGGGCCTGCTGCCGCTCTTCAGCAGAGAGGCGCGTGTTGCGGCTGCTCAAGGCTAGGCCGTCAGCCTCGCGGACGATGGGGCATCCCACAATCTCCAGCGAGAATTTCATCTGGCGCACCATTTCACGGATGATGGCCAATTGTTGGAAATCCTTCTCGCCGAAGTAGGCACGATCGGGCTTCACAATGTCGAACAACTTACTCACAATCTGGCACACACCGTTAAAGTGTCCCGGACGGAAGGCTCCTTCCATCACCGTATCCAACGGAGCATAGCTAAACTGGCGTGTATCTGGTTCTGGATAAATTTCCTCCACCGAGGGAGCGAAAGCAAAAGCAGCACCGCACTGCTCCAATAGGCGGCAGTCGGCCTCCAACGTACGAGGATATTTGGCCAAATCGTTCTTGTCGTTAAACTGGGTGGGATTGACAAACACACTCACCACCGTAGCATCATTTTCAGCCACACTCCGCTTGACCAGCGAGGCATGTCCGGCATGCAAAGCTCCCATGGTAGGCACCAGTCCTACCGTTTTACCCTGGGCACGTAAGGCAGAGATTCCTGCCTGCAAGTCCTTGATAGAATGTACTATTTCCATTACTTTTTTAGTTAGATAAATACAGGGTTGTTTCAAAAGCGGTGCAAAATAAGCTATTATTTACCACATAACGAAGAAATATCGCATTTTTCTCAAGAAAGGCATACCAAAAGAGCGATTTCCAAGCCATAAAGTAGTATTGAAATACAAGCACTTAACAAATCATAAGGAATTATAGCCATCTCTGCATGACGCTATGAGCGTTTTTTTTTGTAACTTTGCGCAATAATTGACGAAGAGTATGACAAAGGCTAACAAGGTTTTATTTATCACACAAGAAATTACTCCCTATGTTCCTGAAACCGAGCTGTCCCTAACCGGCCGCAACCTGCCGCAAGCCATACAGGAAAAAGGCAGGGAAATCAGGACATTCATGCCCAAATGGGGTAATATCAACGAACGCCGCAACCAGCTCCACGAAGTGATACGCTTGTCAGGAATGAACCTTATCATTGACGACACCGACCACCCACTAATTATCAAAGTGGCCTCTATCCAGTCGGCACGTATGCAGGTTTACTTCATAGACAACGACGATTTCTTCCAGAACCGCCTGCAGACTACAGACGAAAACGGTGTTGAATATGAAGACAACGATGCCCGTACCATCTTCTATGCACGCGGTGTACTCGAAACAGTGAAAAAATTGCGCTGGTGTCCCGACATCATACATTGTCATGGATGGATAACTGCTCTAGCTCCCCTCTACATTAAGAAGGCATACAAGGAAGAACCTTCGTTCAGAAGTTCCAAAGTAGTCTTTTCACTCTACGAGGACGACTTCAAGCAGACGTTCAATCCTGACTTCGCAAACAAACTGATGCTGAAAGGCATTGCCAAGAAGGACATTGCCAAACTGAAAGAACCGGTAGATTTCACAAGCTTGTGCAAACTGGCTGTAGAATATTCGGACGGTGTCATCCAGCAGAGTGAACGTGCCAACCAGGAAGTATTGGACTATGCACGGAGTCTGGGTAAACCAGTACTAGAATATCAAATCGGTGAAGATTTTGCTGAACGTTGCAACAACTTCTACGACCAGATTGCAGAAACTGAACAATGACTTAAAAAAACAAAAATTAGAATGATGAGACCAAAGCATATAGGAGTATTGCTGATAGCAGCTCTTGCTTTCCTTGCATGCGACGACTCGACTGACACACTAGGCATGGGGATGCTTCCCGAGTCCGATGGGATGGCAGCACATACCATGACTTTCGATGTCACTACTCAATCCTATCTGGCAGACGCTGTATATGCCAAAACCAGTACGGGATATGTAGGACGATTCACAGACCGCGAATTCGGCGACTACACAGCTAGTTTCCTAACAGAACTGAACTGTACCGACAACTTCAAGTTCTCGGAAATATTACCCGATGTATATGAAGAATATTACAGCGGTGACACACTGAAGGGAAAAGGTACATTGGTAAATGATAGTGTAGCCGGACTAAGACTGATCGTTTACTACAAGAGTTGGTTTGGCGACTCACTGAACGCCTGTCGCATGAGTGCTTATGAACTGAACGAACAATGGGCAAAAGAACGTCAGGACGAGACCAAACGTTACCGCTATACAAACATCAATACAAAGGATTATATTGATCAAGACAAATTGTTGGGACGTAAAGCCTATACTGCCTATGACGCCACCGTACCCGACTCTGTTCGCAACGCCACAGATTCCAACGGTAACCCCACTTACTCCCCCAGCATCGTGTTCAACCTCGACCCTAAAATCGGACAGAGAATATACGATTTGAATAAAGCCTACGAAAGAGGGGAAAACAACTTTTTCGACAATGCTGATAACTTCATAAACAATGTATTCAGAGGGGTCTATTTCCAAACGGACTATGGTGACGGAACTATTCTGTATGCTGACCAAGTGGACCTTCAATTCCAGTTCCGCTTCCATTATGTGGACAGCCTAGGTGTTGCCCTGAAGAAGAAAGTCAATGATGAAAACGGTATAATAGGCGATGATTCCATCTACATCGGAGGGCAGACTTTATTTGCCTCAACCAAAGAAGTGATACAAGCCAACCAGTTTATCAATTCAAACAAACTGAAGGAAAAAGCGAACGAAAAGGAATGGACCTACATCAAATCACCTGCTGGTATTTTTACAGAGGCCACTCTGCCTTATGACTCAATCTACAAAGCCTTGGCCAACGATACCCTCAACGCAGCGAAATTGACATTCACCAATTACAATGAAAAGAACAACTACAAATTCAGTATGAGCGCTCCCAGTAACGTATTGCTGCTGCGTAAACAAGACTTAAAATCGTTCTTTGAGGAAAACGAGGTGAACGACAACATAACATCTTTCACAGCTGCCCATAATGGCGTAGCAACCAACCAATACACGTTCCAGAATATTGCCCGCCTTGTGTCAACCTGTATCAACGAAAAGAAAGCAGCACGTGACAAGGCTCGGGAAGAAGCTGGAGAAGCATGGGATGAAGAAGCATGGAACAAAGAATGGAATGCCGATAATCCCGACTGGAACAAAGTGTTGCTCATTCCGGTAACTATCAATACCCAATCAACAGGAACAAATACCTCTACTACCACAGCCGTGCAGCACGACTTGCAACCCGGCTATGCAAAATTACAAGGAGGAGATCCGGAAAAAGGTGGTACCAAACTGAAGCTGGAGGTAACCTACACCCGCTTCCAGGAATAAATAAGAGAGATAAAAAAAATACGGTGAAAGATTTTTTCACCGTATTTTTTTATCTTCTACATAATGAGAAACAACGTTTGGCCGCTTTTCCCATCTGATAAAAAAGAAGACGGCCGATGTACAGACACCGACCGTCTCCATTCTATTTTTTCACCAATCCTTAGGCTTCCTCTTTCTTAGTCTTCTTGGTGGTAGATTTCTTAGCAACAGCAGGTTTCTTAGCAGCAGCTTTCTTCACTGGTTTCTCTTCTTCCGCCTTACTCATCTTACCCAGTTTTGCACGCGCTTCGTCAAGTGCTTTCTTTAAATCCTCAATCTCATCACCTTGATTCTTGATAGTAGTCAGTAAAGCATTCAACTCCTCGTTATCAATATCTACAGGGTAGAGAGAATCTACACGCTTGATAAAGTCACCTAGGATATTCATGTAATTGGTAAACGCATCGTAAGGAGATTCATAAATACCACGGTAGAGGGAGATACTGGAACTCTTTGTTGTCATGAAACGGAAATTGTTGCTAGCCTGCAGATAATCCCAATCCTGCTTGATGCGACGGTCATCACAAAGATGTACACGTTCAGCCACGCTATACAACTTATTAAAGGCTTCACGCTGCATCACATTACCCAACCAGCAACTGGTATCTCTTTCTTCATCTACCCAAGACAATGGATAAGGTACGTCAAGTTGGGAAACAGACTTCAACTTCGTCACGATTTCTGTCGGCGTTGAAAAAGTAATCCCCTTCTCCTTGGCACAAGCCGGCAATGCCTTGAAAAACTCCAGGATATTGGAAGAAAGCGGCTGATACTTACCCAACGCACAGAGTTCCATAAAGATATTGATGACTTGTTCTTCCTGCGGCAAGGAATCAATCCACGAAATATACTTGTCAGCAAACAACGGATACTCGCTCCAGTCCGAATTAGAAAAGCGGAGGCTAATATCATCCGAAAGCTTGAAATCACGCAACAGCAACTTCAGATTCGGGTTCATATTGCAATGGTACACATAGTGTGGACTCTTCCAACCCAAAATATGCTTAGCCCCCTCAGTCAACATTCCCTTGAAGCCCATGTCAGCAACCACAGCACCAATCTCGTCGTTGTAAATCAAGCTTGAATTACGGAACACCTTGGGAGCCTTGCCAAACATCTGCTTCATCTTGGCACTCTGGCGAAGCACTTCTTCCCGGAAGCAGTCCTCGTTGGCCAAAGAAGAGAGACCGTGAGAATAAGGTTCGGCCAAGAATTCGCAGCAGCCAGTATCGTTGAGCTGATGCAGCAAATCAATGACAGTCGGAGCATATATTTCCAACTGCTCTAAAGCCACACCCGAGATAGACAAGGCAACCTTAAAGGCACCACCGGAATTCTTCACCATCTCAATCAAGGCATTCAATGCCGGTATATAAGAGTGTTCAGCCACATCGCTAATACTAGTCTCGTTGGCATAGTCATCATAATAGTAATGATCTGTACCAATATCAAAGAAACGATAACGTTTCAAATGAATAATCTGGTGTATTTCAAAATAAAGACAAATCGTTCTCATTTCCTATTCTTGTTTTATTATTTACCATAGTTTCTTAATACATTCTCGTAAAGGGCACGGATACGCAAGCCTACCTTCTCCCAAGTAATGCCATCCACTTCCTTCTTACCCTCTTCCTGAAGATAATGGAACAGAGATGGATTAGTACAGATGGAGTAAATGGCATCGGCCATGGCATGAATATCCCAATAGTCGGTCTTAATCACTTTGTCCAAGATTTCACCGCAACCGGACTGCTTGGAAATGATAGAAGGTGTACCGCACTGCATAGCTTCCAGCGGAGCGATACCGAACGGTTCTGACACAGACGGCATCACAAAGACATCGCTATTTTTATAAACTTCATACACCTGCCTGCCCTTCATGAAGCCGGGGAAATGGAACCTGTCGGCAATACCCCGCTCGGCTGCCAAATTGATCATAGCATTCAGCATATCACCCGAACCCGCCATGACGAAACGGATATTACGGGTACGCTTCAGTACCATAGCTGCAGCTTCCACAAAATATTCAGGCCCTTTCTGCATAGTGATACGTCCCAGGAAGGTCACTATCTTCTCCTTGGAGTGGTCGGGACGAGGGATGTCCTGCAATTCCTGTGAGAGCGGATATACCGCATTATGCATGGCAAACACCTTTCGCGGATCCTGATGGTATTCGTTGATAACCGTACGACGGGTCAGCTCGGACACACACATGATACAGTCAGCATAGTCCATACCATTCTTCTCGATGGAGTAAACCGTCGGATTTACCTTACCACGTGAGCGGTCGAAGTCTGTGGCATGCACATGGATACACAACGGACGTCCGCTCACCATCTTGGCATGTACGCCAGCCGGATAAGTTAGCCAGTCGTGTGCATGGATAATGTCAAACTGCTCCTTACGAGCCACTACGCCGGCTATGATGGAGAAGTTATTGATTTCTTCATGCAGGTTGCCCGGATAACCACCCGCAAACTCCATACACCCCAAATCGTTGACATGCAGATAGGAGAAGTCCGCATAGATATGATCGCGATAAGCGTAATATTCTTCCGGAGTCATCTGACCGTAAAGACGCGATTTCAAGTAATCATAGTTTACGTCACGCCATACGACCGGCACCTGATTCATGCCTACAATATTGAGGAAACGTTCTTCCTCGCCTGACGGCTTCGGCATACAGAACGTTGTTTCGACGTCTCCCTGCAAACTCAGTCCCTTGGTTATTCCATAAGAAGCAACTGCCAGACCACCATATATTTTGGGAGGAAATTCCCATCCAAACATTAAAACTTTCATTTGCGTTCCTCCTCTTTCTGTATTTGTTCATACTTATACAACAAACTCAATATACGCAGAATTTCGGCCACATTCATGGCAAACGAAATGGCTCCGCGTCCCACGAAAGGTGGATTGCCGTCAAATAACTCAGGCAAGGTACTGATGCAGTGGCGTCCCATCTCATCTTCCATGCCGATGAGGTGTCTTTCGACAAATGAGATGCCACTCAGCTTATAGACACGCAGATAAGCTTCCATATAGAAGCCCAACAACCACGGCCATGCCGTTCCTTGATGATAAGCATAGTCGCGTTGCATCTGAGGTCCTACATAATTCGGATTGTAACCACCACTCTTCGGACTCAGTGTACGAAGTCCCTTCGGAGTGAGCAGTTCCTTGGTCACAATGTCCAGTACCTGCCGTTTTTGTACACGATCCAACGGAGAATAATCAAAAGCAACGGTAA
Source organism: Candidatus Bacteroides merdavium (assembly GCA_019116805.1). Taxonomy (GTDB): domain Bacteria; phylum Bacteroidota; class Bacteroidia; order Bacteroidales; family Bacteroidaceae; genus Bacteroides; species Bacteroides merdavium. The sequence goes on from DXAV01000050.1 coordinate 25,319, forward strand.
AGATCATATTCGGGCGAACGCTCCAGTCCATCATATAGCCGTCCACATAATCGAACAAATAGCCATATTCATTGCGGAACACTTCGACGAACGATTTACCTGTTATTTCAGCCTGAGCGTCAAGTACACCAGCCATCGCTTCGTTACCGGCATCGCGTGCCATATCACCCACAAAGCGCAGGGCGTTGTACCAAAGTGCGTTTATCTCGACAACATATCCCGTACGCGGAACTACCGGACGTCCGTTAGCCATTGAGTTCATCCAGGTCACAGGATGTTCCGTACCGTTGGTATAAAGCAATCCGTTGTCATGCAAGAACAAGTTGTCGTGCTTACGACCACGGATATATTCCAGCAAGTCTTCCAAAAGCTGGCCGTACATTTGGCGGCAGCGTTCACGAGAGGTAAACTTAGCATACTGTTGCAAGCACCAGATGGCCCACAACAATACGTCGGGATGCTCCATTTCGTAAATTTTGTATGTATAAGCCTCGCCGCTCATATATTGACGCAAAGCCTTTTCGGCAGTTTTCATCACGTCCTCAAACTCGTTCTGCTCGTCGATGGCCAAGGTCAAGCCGGGCAAAGCAATGAACAAATCGCGAGCACGACATTTGAACCAAGGATATCCAGCCAACACATAGTGTTCACCACCCTGCTTGTTGTGGAACTGATGTGCAGAGTTTTTCAAACAGTGGAAAAAGCTATCACGCGGAGTACGATCGGCCACTTCTGTCTCGAACACATGTTTCAGTTTTCGTGTATCCGTTTCTGAGATACCGGCAGAAAACACTATGCTCTCTCCTTTTTTTATATCCACTTCAAAATAGCCAGGCACATAAAGATCTTCATTGAAATCGTAACCACGTTCCTGTTCCTTGGAATATTCAATACCCCTATACCAGTCAGGTTGAAAATGGAACTCGTTCTTTTTGTTCAGCTGCATGAACAATTCCGGATATCCAGGATACATACAGGTCTTGATACCATTCTCCACCAGTTGATAGTCACGACTGGCTTGAGGATTTTCATGTGTGTACTCACGCACGCTACGAAATGCCAGGAAAGGCCGAAAACGCAATGTCGTTGCCGAATGGGCATCCACTAATGTGTAACGTATCAGAATACGGCTCTCATGGTGTACAAAAATCTTTTCCTTGCGAAGGATCACGCCACCCACACGATAAGTCGTAGCCGGGATGTGCTCACAATCAAACTCACGGATGTATTTGTGTCCGTTGGGACTGAAATGATTGCCCTGATATTTGTGCAATCCCAGATTGAACTCTGCACCGTGCTGAATTACCGTTTCGTCCAAAGAAGAAAGTAGCACATGGTTTTCATCGTCTAGATTGGGAACTGGTATCACCAACAGACCATGATATTTGCGTGTGTTACAATCCACAATCGTTGTAGAATGATAGGCGCCTGATTTGTTTGTACGGAGTATCTCACGAGGGAGAGACTCTTCCAAATTAATCATCAGCGTCTTGTCAAATCGTAAATAACTCATAGTTGTGCATTATTTAAATTAAAGGTTAAAAACTCAGGTTCATTATGCGCTACAGCTATCTGTAGCAATGCCCAAAAATACAAATTAATGTATATACCCAAAATAAAAAAAGCGTTTTTTTTCGCTTTTTGAGTAAATAATTGTAGTATTGCAACCAATTAGCATGTAGCATCTGTCAAAAAGCAAATTGAGGACCTAATGAAACGAGACTTACAACGAATTTTTCTGGCAGCAGTTATTCCTCTTTTCTTTCTATTCATCCTGTATATGTTGAAGATTTTGGAAGTCGGAATGGGCTGGGATTTCACCCATTTGGGTATCTATCCTCAGGAAAAACAAGGGATATTCGGCATCTTTGCCCACCCACTTGTACACAGCAGCTTCAAACATCTAGCAGCCAATACGTTCCCCCTCTTCTTCTTGTCGTGGTGTCTTTTTTACTTTTATCGGGACATCGCTCCCTATATATTTTTCTTAATCTGGATAGGAGGTGGCATTTTCACCTTCGTCTTCGGAAAAAGCGGATGGCACATCGGCTCCAGTGGACTCATTTATGGACTGGCTTTCTTTCTATTCTTCAGTGGTATCTTCCGCAAACATGTACCACTCATCGCTCTCTCTCTGTTAATCACGTTCCTCTATGGCGGATTGGTATGGAACATGTTTCCTCAGTTTGCAAAAATCACCACATCTTGGGAAGGACACATGGGTGGAGCCATAGCAGGCATGTTATGTGCGGTCGGGTTCATAAAATACGGCCCACAACGTCCCGATCCCTTTGCCAATGAAACGGACGAAGAAGAAAACCTGCCAGAAAATATCGATTCGAACGAAGAAGAGCCTTGTACAACAGAGACGAAAAGACCAAACAATCCGGATATTTAGGCAGAATAGCACTCACTTCCGTTGATTTTCACGACAAAAAGTTGTTTAATTCACCATACAAGCTTATTTTTGCCCAACAAAACAACGGGAAAGTATCATTCCTCACCGACATAAGGATATTATCAAAGCGTACCAAGAAATATGGAAGGGTTTATTGCCGAAACATTATATAACCAATCGAAGCGAAAAAACAGTCTTATCAACAAAAAAATCATCGCACGGGTGCTGGGCATCCTGCTGTTCGTGGAAACCATCATGTTCCTGGTTTGCGCACTGGTATCGTGGATATATAAGGAAAAAGAAACATTCACTTTCCTCCAAACAGCTGGTATAAATACTCTTGTGGGCATTATCCTAATTTTATTGAGCCGTGGTGCCGAACGCAAGATGAGTAAACGCGACGGCTACTGCATAGCCAGCCTGGCTTGGGTATTATTCTCCGCCTTCGGCATGCTCCCTTTCTATCTAAGTGGTAGTGTGGACAGCATCTGTAATGCCTTTTTTGAGACAATGTCAGGGTTTACCACTACAGGAGCCACCATTATGGATAATATAGACGCCCAATCACACGGTATCCTCTTTTGGCGCAGCCTTACCCAATGGATAGGCGGATTAGGTATTGTCTGTTTTGCCCTTGCCATTCTGCCTATATTCAATGAAGGGAACATGCAATTATTCACAGCTGAAGCCACAGGTGTCACCCATCACAAAATCCACCCGAAAATAAGCATCATGGTGAAATGGATATGGGGCGTATATCTGGCACTCACTATTGCAGCAACCATTTTGCTCTATCTGGGAGGGATGAATTGGTTTGATGCCGTCTGTCATGCGTTCGCCACTACTGCCACAGGCGGATACTCCACCAAACAGGCAAGCATCGCCTACTGGAACTCTCCTTTTATTGAATATGTCGTTTCGTTCTTTATGATCGTCTCCAGCTTCAACTTCGCCCTATTCTATCTGCTCATCAAAGGGAAAGTTTCAAAAATCTTCCGCGATGAAGAATTGAAATGGTTCATCTGTTCCATCTTCTTGCTCACTTTCATCATTGCCGCCTCATTGGTGGTTTACAATAACTACGGTATTGAAGAAGCGTTCCGCAAGTCACTCTTCCAGGTAGCAAGCATCCACACTTCCTGCGGATTTGGTACGGACGATTATAATCTGTGGCCTCCGTTCACATGGATATTACTGATATTTGCCATGCTGGCGGGAGGATGTACCGGTTCAACGGCTGGTGGAATCAAGAATCTTCGACTGATGATTATGGCCAAAGGCATTCGGAATAATTTCAGAAAATTGCTGCATCCCAATGCTGTGCTTCCCGTACGAGTAAACAAACAAGCTACCGCATCCGGCACTGTAATGGCCGTGGCATTCTTCATCAGTTTATATATGATTATCATCCTGGTAAGCTGGTTGATTTTAATGTTTCTGGGAGTAGGCTTCGAAGAAGCCTTCAGTACCGTTGTCTCAAGTATCGGCAATGTAGGCCCCGGCTTGGGCGACTACGGACCTGCTTTCTCATGGAACGCAATGCCAGACGCCGCAAAATGGCTCCTTTCGTTCCTCATGCTGATAGGCCGTCTGGAAATGTTTTGCGTGTTGCTGTTGTTCTATCCCAGCTTCTGGAAGAATCGGTAGAACGATATAATCGGGACTTCGACCGCCATTCTGTGGCAGAAGAGAACGGGGCTGAATAGCATATTAAGAAATAATAAAAAAAACAAAAAGGGAAGCCGATAAAAGGCCACAGCCACCAATAATGACTATTTTTGTTTCAAACGGAAAGAGACTTTTATGAATACAATATTCGATACATTATTGCAGCTTCCCCTCTTCCAAGGACTGGCTATGGAAGACTTCACCTGTATTCTGGAAAAGGTAAAATTACATTTTGCCAAACAAAAAGCCGGAGAAATCCTCGCACAGGATGGTATGCCATGCGACAGACTGATATTTATCCTCAATGGAAACATTGCCATGACCACTACTTCCGTTGACAGCCGCTATAGCCTGACAGAATATTTTGAAGCTCCTTATCTGATCGAATCCCAGTCTCTATTCGGACTCTATACCACTTATTCGGCCAAATATACAGCTACAACCCTCGTAAACAGCATCAGTATCGACAAGACATCCATCCTGAACGAACTGCTAAAGTATGATATATTCCGGCTCAACTACCTGAATATGGTCAGTAGTCAGCTGCAAATTCTTAGTAAAAGCATCTGGAGTCCGATGCCCGACAAGGTGGAGGCACGTATCTGCTATTTCATACGCACACACCTAAAACGAATACAAGGTACCAAATCACTGAAAATAAAAATGGAAGACCTAGCTACCATAGTGAACGACACACGCAACGGTGTCTCGAAAGCCTTGAATGGTATGCAAGATAAAGGACTGCTGGAACTGCACCGCGGAGAAATCGTCATTCCAGCAGCCGAAAAGTTATTTGCCTGACCCACTGCCCAGCACTTCTGTCAGCACTTTCTTGATCAAAGGTTCCATTACTCGATAGCCTTCCAACGTGGGATGCACGCCGTCCTTCGAATAGGTTGCGTCGAGCGAACGTCCGTCATCAGCCAACAAAGCGTGATAATAATCTACATAAGGCAAGCCCTGTTCGTCAGCATAGGCAGCTATACGCTTGTTCAGGGCGGCAATCTTCTGCGGAGCGTCCGTGATGGTCTTGTTCCAGCCGAATGAAGCAGCCGGCAACACAGAGGTCAGAACCACCTTAATACCATTGGCACGCGCCAGCTCCACCATCGAAACAATGTTTCCAAATGTATATTCCTCCACATAAGGCCCTGTATTTTCGGCCACATCGTTCGTGCCGGCATTGATAACCACCACTTCAGGTTTCAGTTTGATAACGTCCTCGCGAAAACGCAACAGAAACTGATAGGAGGTTTGTCCGCTGATGCCACGTCCCACGTATCCGTTCTCCTCGAAGAACTTCCCATCAATCCGTACCCATCCTTCCGTGATGGAGTTTCCCATAAAGACTACCCTGCCTTTGACTGCACTACCTTGTTCCTGCTGCAACACACGGTTGCTTTCAGCGTAGCGTTTCAGATTTGCAAAATCCTTGTTCTGTGCATTGCACACGGCCATTCCCTGCATCAACAACAGAAAAACACAGGCCCCTAAATAAAACCTATTCTTCATTGTAAAATCAGTCTATAAAAAAGCACAGACAACGCAGGGATGCGGATGCTTCCGAACAGCCCGTGATGCCTGTGCTTTCTCTATTTTTAGAATAAAATTATCTGAAGTTTATTCCCACTCGATGGTCGAAGGCGGCTTCGAAGAGATATCGTAGGTGACGCGGTTCACGCCCTTCACCTTGTTGATAATGTCGTTCGAAACCTTGGCCAGGAACTCGTAAGGCAAATGTGCCCAGTCGGCGGTCATGGCGTCGGTCGATGTCACGGCACGCAGGGCCACGGCACGTTCGTAGGTTCGTTCGTCGCCCATCACACCAACGGACTGGACAGGAAGCAGAATGACGCCTGCCTGCCATACCTGATGGTAGAGCGTGGTTTCATTGCCCTTCTCATCGGTCACCTTCCAGTCGCGCAGACCTTGGATGAAGATATCGTCGGCATCCTGCAAGATGCGTACCTTCTCGGGAGTAATATCGCCCAGAATACGCACGGCCAGACCCGGACCGGGGAAAGGATGGCGGCTGATGAGGTGATCGGGGATGCCCAGCTGACGACCCACGCGGCGCACTTCGTCCTTGAACAGCCACTTCAGCGGCTCGCAGAGCTGCAGGTGCATCTCTTCGGGCAGGCCGCCCACGTTGTGATGGCTCTTGATGGTCTTGCCAGTAATGTTCAGGCTCTCGATGCGGTCGGGGTAGATGGTACCCTGAGCCAGCCATTTGGCATCGGTTATCTTATGTGCTTCGGCGTTGAACACTTCCACAAAGTCGCGGCCGATGATCTTGCGCTTCTGTTCGGGGTCGGTCACGCCCTCCAGGTCCTTGAAGAACTTCTCGCTGGCGTCCACACCGATAACGTTCAGCCCCAGGCACTCGTAGTCGTGCATCACGTTCTTGAACTCGTTCTTGCGCAGCAGACCGTGGTCCACGAAGATACACGTCAGGTTCTTGCCGATGGCCCGATGGAGCAATACGGCAGCTACCGACGAGTCCACACCGCCACTCAAGCCCAGAATGACACGGTCGTTGCCCACCTGCGCCTTCAGCTCGGCCACGGTGGTATCAACAAACGAAGCGGCGCTCCAGCTCTGGCTGCAACCACAGACGTCCACCACGAAATTCTTCAGCATCTGTGTGCCGTCCTCGCTATGGAACACTTCGGGATGGAACTGTACGCCCCACATCTTTTCGCCCTCAGCCTGGTAGGCAGCGATTTTCACCTTGTCGGTCGAAGCGATAACGCGGAAGTTGTCAGGGATAGCCGTGATGGTATCGCCGTGGCTCATCCACACCTGCGTATTCTCGCGCACGTCCTTGAAGAGCACGTTGCTCTTGTCGAAGGTGCTGAGGTGGGCACGTCCGTATTCGCGCGTACCGGCCGGCTCAACCTTACCGCCGTTGCTGTAGGAGATGAACTGGGCGCCGTAGCAGATACCCAGAATAGGATACTTGCCGCGCAGCTGGCTCAAGTCCACCTTGAAAGCGCTCTCGTCGTAAACGGAGAACGGGCTGCCCGATAGGATGACTCCCTTCACACTGTCGTCGCCTTGCGGGAACTTGTTGTAGGGCACAATCTCACAGTAAACATTCAGTTCGCGGATGCGGCGGCCGATGAGCTGCGTAGTCTGCGACCCGAAATCGAGAATGATGATTTTTTCCTGCATATATGTGTCTATTGATAAAATGATTGTTTCAAGTTTGATTGATTGTGCAAAAATAGTGAAAGGCGAAAGCAATACAAAATAAGCCCGCTTATTTTTATTGCTGAGCCGCATCCTATTTTCGTGCAACAAAAATAGTGAAAGGTGAGCGCATAGGCAAATGAAAACGAAGTTTTTAATTAGCCCATACCCCACCGCCTCTTGTTGCTCAGTTACATTATAGTCCCCAAAACATTACATCGGAGATTTCATTGCTTTCCATTCTTCTTTAGTCAACAATGTAAAATGTTCCGTCCGAATGTCTCCTAATGGAGAAGTCTTGCCTTCCTCTGTATGATGAAATTTAAAACCACATTTATCCATCACTCTACGCGATTTGATATTTCCGTCATAATGACCACACCAAACTCTTTTAATATCAAGTTCATCAAAGCAGCGTATTAACAGACGGTTTACAGCCTCCGGTATGAGTCCCTGTCCCCAAAAAGGAACACCGATCCAGTATCCAATCTCTGCATCCCCCTCTTCCATCTCTGCACTGTGTAAACCATCACTAAACATAATACCTACACTACCAATCGGTTCATTGGTTTCCTTCAGTACTACAGCATATGTTTCCGGAGCAGAAAAAATATCACGTATTACCTCCCTACTGTTTTCAATTGACGTATGCGGCGGCCAACCAGCAATTGGACCTATAGCCGGATTTTGCGCATACTTATAAAGCGATTCTGCATCATCTTCTGTCCACCGTCGAAGTATAAGTCTCTCAGTTTCCATAAACCAATCATTTGGAATGTCTTTAAAATATGATTCATTTATGCCCCTAAAGGTAAGCATTTATCTGAAAAAATCTTTCCCCAATAGATTATTTTGTAATAACACCCACATTGAACCGTCAGTACAAAGGCGTTAAACCGACAGTTTAAACGGAGTAAACTGACGGTTTAAACGGATTAAACTGGCAGTTTAAAGCCATTAAACTGAGAGTTTATTCCGGATAAACTAAAATAAACTGCTACACATCTGTTTATCAACAACTTACAATTACAGGCTCAGTGAGCGGACAGGCACAAAAAAAGATTGCAGGAACACAGCGTCCTGCAATCTCTTGCTTATACCTTATTATATATAGGTTTATTATTTAGCTTGCTCCAGCTGCAATGTCTTGGTAGGCTGGTCGCAAACTTCCGTAGGACCGAAGTACTGGATAGGACCCGGATATACGTAAGCTGTTTCCATAGCCCACTGCTCGCGCTGTGCGGCGAAAGCCTTGAAAGGTGCACCATCCAGCTTCACGAGAGCTTTCTGGATAACGGGCTTCATTTCGCCGTGACGACGCTCCATGTTCATCATCATCGTGATGGGCACACCACCTGCAATCCACTCTTCGGCAGGAGCCGTAGTGTTGCGTACAGACGACATGTAGCCGGTCTTGCCCTCACCAATCAGAGCGGCAGCCGTGTAACCCAACGAGTAGCAGTAGTCGGCATCGAAGTTCGACGGAGCGGCGCAACGTCCTTCGTAGCCGAAGAAGTGGTGCTGAGCGGCGAACTTGCCCACGTACTTGCCTTCTTCCTTCCAGGCAGCCAGCTTGGTGGCAACCATTTCAGAGAGCAGCTTCTCAGTTTCGATCAGCGATACCTGTACGTTGCCGTGCGGGTCGCGGTCGAGTGTCAGCTGACGGGCTACGCCTTCGGGCAGGCTGGCGTAAACAGCCGAGTTGGCCGGAGACAGCTTGCTGATGATGTAGTCGCGCTGGTGAGACTTCTTGATGTGGGAGAACTCTTCGGCGTTGGCAGCCAGGAAGTCGTTCAGTTCAGAGATGAGTCGCTTCATAGCCGGGATGAATTCAACCAGACCTTCGGGGATGAGGACAGTACCGAAGTTGTTGCCCTGAGCGGCACGGTCGGCCACTACCTTGGCAATGTAAGTCACGATGTCGTCCAGTGACATGTCCTTAGCCTCCACTTCCTCGGAGATGATACAGATGTTGGGCTGTACCTGGAGAGCACACTCCAATGCGATGTGAGAAGCCGAACGGCCCATCAGCTTGATGAAGTGCCAGTATTTGCGTGCCGAGTTACAGTCGCGCTGGATGTTGCCGATTACTTCAGAGTAGGTCTTGCAGGCAGTGTCGAAACCGAAGCTGGTCTCGATCATGTCGTTCTTCAAGTCGCCGTCGATGGTCTTGGGGCAACCGATAACCTGTACGCCGTAGTTCTTTGCAGCATAGTATTCAGCCAGTACGCAAGCGTTCGTGTTGGAGTCGTCGCCGCCGATGATAACCAATGCCTTGATGCCCAGCTCCTTCAGGATTTCATAACCTTTCTCGAACTGATCTTCCTTCTCCAGTTTCGTACGGCCCGAGCCGATGATGTCGAAACCACCGGTGTTGCGATACTCGTCGATGATGTCGGCCGTCAGCTCCATGTAGTTGTGGTCAACCAAGCCGCCGGGGCCCAGGATGAAACCGTAGAGTTTGTTTTCGGGGTTCAGCTTCTTGATACCGTCGAACAGGCCGGAGATAACGTTGTGTCCGCCGGGAGCCTGACCACCAGAAAGGATAACGCCTACGTTCATTACAGGGAATGAAGCAGCCTCAGCAGAAGTTTCGAACTTGATGAGCGGCATGCCGTAGGTGTTGGGGAACAGCTTCTGGATAGCCTCCTGGTCGGCAACCGACTGGGTAGCCTCGCCGGCTACAGCTTTCACATGTCCTTTCAACGCCTTGGGCAACTTGGGCTGGTAAGCAGCCCTTGCGATTTGCAATGCACTTTTAGTCATATTGTACTATTTGTTTAAAGGTGAATATACTTTACCGTCTAAAGGTGGTGCAAATTTCGCTTTTTTCCCTTAGACTACATAACTTTTTTAAGTAAAACCTAAGCAACTATCACATTTTTTATATTTTTGCCGCCGAATAACAAACACACGCCTTATGCTACAAGACTGGAAAGAACGTTGGAAAGCCCGCTCCCGACGCGTGCGCCGCAAGATAGAACTACTCCGCCTGAAGCGGATACGCCAAAAGAAAACACCGAAATACTCCTACTGCAAGAACTGCGGTACCCCGCTCGAAGGCATGTACTGCTACCGCTGCGGCCAATATGCGCTCGATGCGGAACAGCCTTTCTGGAAGTACGTACGCCAGTATTTCGAAAACGTCTATCAGTTCGACACCAAGATATGGCATACCCTATGGTACCTCTTCACCCGCCCCGGTTTCCTGACCTCCGAATTCAATGCGGGCAAAATAAACTCTTACGTCCACCCTTTCCGCCTGTACATGTGTATTTCGGTGGTGTTCTTCGCCGTGTTCTTCATGCTGGTGGGCGAACGGGCGAACGACTTCAACGCGCTGAACGACGGACGGCTGCGCCGCAGCGTCGTAAAGCAGCTCGGGACGCCTGCTGCCGGGGCCGACACCACCCTCTACCTCTACCAGGCACCGCGGCTGGTGAAGACCCTCAAGCTGCGCTTCGGCATGGAGGGAGCCGACAGCCTGGTGCGCTACCAGCCTGTTGACAATCCCTACGGATTGTCGCGCGTCACCCTGCCCCGTCTGCTGGCGGACTCCTGCTTCAGGCAGACCGACATCCTGCCTGAGGACTGGGACTTCATCCGAAAGGCGCGCGCCTTGAAAAACCTGAACATCGAGAACTGGATAGACGGACGTGACTACGGCCCGGACAACGTGGCCGCCATCCGAGCCTTCCACGTGGACAGTACCTACATGCAGACGGCCGAAGGCACAGACAGCCTCGTACTGCGCCCGCAGCGGGTCTGGCTCTGGACGGACGAAGTGAAGAAGGACGCCGAAACGGACGAACTGCAGAAGCAATTGTTCGTCAACGACATCGTAGGCGGCCTGTCCAAGTGGACACCCTTCTACATGATGTTCCTCCTGCCGCTGTTTGCCGCCTTGCTGAAGCTGTTCTATCGCCGCAAGCAGATGCCCTACATGTGGCACTTCGTCCACGCCATCCATCTGAATACCGTCTTCCTCATCCTGATCTGCATCCCGCTGGTGCCGCTCTTCGCCTACGGGCTCGACGACCTGATGGCAGCCGGACAAACACTGAACACGGCACAACTGAACTCCCTGCGCATCACACTGGTAGGTTTTCCAGTTGCCATGTTCCTCTATCTGCTGGTGTCCTTCCGCACGGTTTACCGCCAGGGCTGGGGCAAGACCACGGTGAAGGCAGTGCTGTTCTACGTGCTGTTCACCGCCATCGCGTCGCTGCTGGCCGCCGCACTGCTGCTTTGGCTACTGGCAACAGAAGCAGAGGCGATTTGAATGAACAATGAATAATGAAAAATAAGTAATGAAACTCATAGAAACACTCCGACAACGACAACTCCGCATCCGGCGGAACATTGAGGCCGTGCGCCTGCGACGCATTCGCCGCCACACCCGCCCCGGCTACACCCACTGCATGAATTGTGGAACCCGCCTGAAGGGCATGTACTGCCACCAGTGCGGCCAATATGCCCTAGACACCCACCAGCCCATCTGGAAATACATCCGCCAATATTTTGAGAACATGTACCAGTTCGACGGCAAGATATGGATGACGCTGCGCCTGATGTTCACCCGTCCGGGCTTCCTGACGAACGAGTTCAATGACGGCAAGATCAACTCCTACGTGCACCCCTTCCGGCTGTACATGTGCATCTCCGTCGTCTTCTTCACCCTGTTCTTCATGGCTGCCGAACGTGCTACGGACCGCGCACTGCTGTCCATAGCCGGCGAACAGATACCGAACACGGTGATGGACGCCCTGCTGCGCGACGACGCCGTCGCCCTGCCGGACACAACAGTCTATGCCTACAACACAGAGACGCTGCTCCAGGTGCTCGATGCCCATGGAACCCAACATGCCGACAGCCTCGTCCGCCTGCACTATCAGGATCGCGGCGACGAGCTGAACCTCGTCACCCTGCCCCGCCTGCTCTTCGACTCGTGCCTGACGCGCACCGCCGTCCATGAGGAAACGCAGACCGAGGTCAGCGTCCTGCGCCGCACCGCCCGTCTGGGCACACCCGACGAGGAAGAGCGCTTCTACCTCGACCTGCCCATCGACACGGTGACGGGCCGCATCACGGCCAATACATACGACTGGATGACGCGCCTCGACCCGGCCGAACAGCTGCACCAGCAGGCCACGGCTTCGTTCGTCCTGGGCCAGCTTTCCAAATGGACGCCCCTGTTCCTGATGTTCCTCCTGCCCGTGCAGGCGCTGCTGTTCAAGCTTTTCTACCGCAACCGCCGCTTCATGGAGCATTTTGCCCACTCCACGCACCTCAGTAGCCTCCTGCTTGTGCTGCTCGTCGCACCTGCCGCCATTCTGCTGTGGCACTTCAACGCGGAGCGCTATACTGACGTCGTCACCAACGGCGTGGAAGACGCCATCATCTTCCTCACGCCTCTCGCCCTGCTGGCCTACCAGCTCGTGTCAATGCACACCGTCTATCGCGAGGGTTGGGGTAAGACGACGGCGAAGTGCCTGCTCACGTTCTTCCTCTTCAACCTACTGGCGCTGGGCACGGCGACGGGGCTCATCCTTTGGCTGACGTTCAAGGCAATGGGCAAGGTTTAGGATTTCAGAGTTTTGATTTCATGGATATGCGGACAACGCGGAACAAGCGGATGAGCACGGACAACATTTATTTAATGACTATCCGCGTCCGTCCGCTTGTTCCGCGTCGTCCGTGTTTAAATATATTTACCATTCCCCTATAGAAGGCTTTTATTCCCTATCGTCAGGAGCGGGGCATCTCATGGAAGGGAGAAAGCAACACCCCTACTCCCAGCCTCCGCCAAGGGCCTTGTAGAGGTTGATCATCGTGATGCGCTTGTCGCGCACGGCGTTGCTCAGGCTGAGCTGGGCGTCGAAGTAAGTACGCTGGGCGTCGAGCAGGTCGATGTAGCCGATGGCACCATTGACATACTGCAACTGAGCCAGTTCGAGCGTCGTCTTGGCCGCCTGTTCCAGTCGGAGGCGGGTATCATAAATGTCCTTTATCTTGTTGAACTCCGTAATAGCATTATAAGCATCCTTGAAGGCACTGAGCACAGCCTTCTCGTAGGCGTACGTGGCACGCTCGAAAGCGGCCTTCTGAGCCTTGAGGCGGGCACGGTTCTTGCCCATGGCGAAGATGGGTTCCAGGAGCGTGGCCGAGAAGAGGTGGTAGGGCGACTTCAAGATGTCACCCAGTTCGCCGCTCTCGCTTCCCGCCGTGGCGGTCAATGCGATGCGCGGGAAGAGGGCGGTGAAGGCCATGCCCACCTGCGCATTGGCGGCAATGAGTTCCTGTTCAGCCTGACGCACGTCGGGACGGCGTTCCAGCAGAGTGCTGGGTATGCCTACGGGCAGGGCATCGGGCAGCTGCACATCGGCCGCCTGACTGGCACGGGCGATGCTGTGGGGATATTCACCCGTCAAGAAGGCCAGTTCATTTTCCTTGAGCGTAATCTTGCGTTCGAGGTCGGGCACGAGGGTCACGGTCTTGGCCAATTCCACCTGCGCCTGGCGAAGAGGAATTTCGGAGATAAGTCCGGCTTCGCGACGCAGACGCACCAGATGGAGACTCTCGCGGCGGGCTTCAACGGTCTGGCGCACAATGGCCAGCTCATTGTCCAGCGCTACCAGCTCGAAGTAGGCTTGCGCCACCTGGGCGATAAGACTCATCTGCAAGGCACGCCGGTTCTCGATGGAACCCATGAAGTCGGCCAGGCTCTTGTCGCGCGCCCAGCGCAGGTTGCCCCACAGGTCGAGCTCCCACGTGGCCGATGCCTTGATGCCGAACTCGTCGCTGTTCTTGGGGTTGTCACCGCCGTAATTCTCGCGCTCGGGCTCAAGATAAACCTTGGCCCCCACTTGCGGGAACATGTTAGCCACATCGATACGCTTCAGTGCGGCCAGCTCCTTAACGCGGGCGGCCGACATCTGCATGTCCTTGTTATACTCCAGCGTCTTGCGGATGAGCCCCTGCAGCAGGGTGTCGGTGTAGAGTTCCTCCCACGAACGGTCGGCAATGGAGGCCGAATCCTCGGCCGTCTGGCTACCCAGCGTCGTGGGTAGGTCCAATTCAGGACGGGTATAGTGTTTGCCCAGCTGGCATCCGGCCAATACCATCAGCGCGGCCAGCAGGCATATCGGATATATCGTACGTTTCATCATCATTTCTTCTTTTTAAAGGTTTGCAGGTTCAGTTTGGGGACACGCATCTTGTGCTTCATCTTATAAATCATCACGAAGAAGAAGGGCACCAGCAGGATGCCGACGGTGACGGCCACAATCATGCCGAAGAACACACCCGTACCGATGGCCTGGCGACTGGCCGAGCCCGGACCGGTGGCGATAACCATCGGGAGCATACCGAGGATGAAGGCCAACGACGTCATCAGAATAGGGCGGAAGCGCAGGTGAGCAGCATGGAGGGCAGACTCCACAATGTCGTGTCCTTTGTCCACTTCGTCCTTGGCGAATTCCACAATCAGGATGGCATTCTTGGCAGCCAGACCGATAAGCATAACCAGACCAATCTGGAAGTAAGTGTCGTTCTCCAGTCCGCAGAACGAGATACCCGCATAGGCACCCAGCACAGCGATGGGCAGGGAAATGAGCACGGCGATAGGTACACTCCAGCTTTCGTAAAGGGCAGCCAGGAAAAGGAACACGAAGAGGAACACCAGTCCCAGAATGAGTCCCGTCTGTCCGCCCGCCTGCTTCTCCTGATAGGACAAGCCACTCCATTCCACGCCGATATTGTCGGGCAAGTGGTCGCGGGCGATACGTTCCAGCAGCTCCATCACCTGTCCGGAGCTGGCTCCGCTGGCGGCCGTACCGCGGATAACGGAGGCGTTGAACATGTTGAAGCGCTTGATGCTGCCCGGGCCGGTAGTATATTCCGTCGTTCCGAGCGAGGTCAGCGGTATCATATCGCCGTCGCTACCGCGCACAAAGTAAAGGCCAATATTGTCGCGATGCTCACGGTAGGGAGCCTCGGCCTGCAAGTAAACACGATAGACGCGGTTGAACATATTGAAGTCGTTCACATAAACCGAACCCGTATAGGCCTTCATCGTCGAGAAGACGTCGGCCATAGGCACTCCGGAGAGCTTCACCTTGTCGCGATCCACATCGAAATAGAGTTGTGGTATCTCAGCCTGAAGAGAAGACGAGAGGCCTTCGATTTCCTTATACTGCGAAGCATAGTACATCAGCGTATCGGTGGCGCGCACCAGATCCTCGAAGGTAGCCTCGCCACGTGCCTCCAGCTGCAACTCGAAACCGCCCGACGTTCCCAAACCGGGAATAACCGGCGGAGTGGACAGGTAAACCTTACATTCGGGGTATTCGTTTATCTCGCGACGCACGGCTTCCATCACCTCATCGATGGTGGTATTGTCGCGCTCGTCCCACGGTTTCAGAATAACGGTCAACTGGCTGCGTGCCTGGCTGGTACCCACACGAGGGCTGGAACCGGTGACATTCTGTACATACTCCACGGCAGGCTGCTTCATCAGAAAGTCGATGGCACGGTTGGTCACTTTGCGAGTGCGCTCCAGCGTGGTACTCTCGGGCATTTCCAACTCGACTGTGAAATATCCCTGGTCCTCAACGGGCAGGAAGCTGGTGGGTGTAAAGCGATGCAGAATGAAGATGCACAGCAGTCCCAGACAGAAGTACATGGCGATGCGACGCGGATGCTTCACGGTGCGACCTATCAGCTTGACGTATTTCGTATTACCGATGGCAAGCCACTTGTTGATGAAAGCGAACACGCGGTTCTTCGGTTTGTTGGGATCCTCGGGACGCAAAATGAGCGAACACATCACAGGGCTCAGCGTGAGGGCCACCACCGTGGACAACAATACAGACACCACAATGGTCACCGTAAACTGGCGATAGAGCTGGCCCGTGATGCCTGGCAAGAAGCTCACTGGCACGAATACGGCCGCCAACACGAGCGACGTGGCGATAATGGCGCCCACCAGTCCGTCCATAGCCTTCTTCGTGGCTTCATAAGGGCTGAGGTGCTCTTCTTCCATAATACGCTCCACGTTCTCCACCACCACGATGGCATCGTCCACCACGATACCGATGGCCAGTACAAGGCCGAGCAGGGTCAGCATGTTGAGCGAGAAGCCGAATATAAGCATGAAACCGAAAGTACCGATAAGGGAGATAGGTACCGCCACCACAGGAATGATGGTAGCACGCCAGCTCTGCAACGACAGATAAACCACGATGATAACCAGTATCAACGCTTCGAACAATGTCTTGTACACCTCGTGGATAGACTCGTTGATGTAGGTCGTCATGTCAAATGGTATCTCATACTCCAGACCCTCGGGGAAGTTGGCGCTGATTTCCTCCATCGTCTTCTTGACGTTCTCGGCCACCTCCATGGCATTGGCTCCGGGCAACATGTAAACGCCCAGCACGGCAGCGTTACCGTCATTGATACCACTCTCGGTGTTATAGGACTGCGCTTCGAGCGAAACACGGGCCACGTCGCGCATCCGAATCAGCGATCCGTCAGCATTGGCACGGAGCACGATTTCCTCAAACTGTGCCGCCGAAGACAAACGTCCCTGCGCGGTGATGGGGATGGTGATGTCGAGCCCGTCAACAGGCTGCTGGCCCAAGACACCGGCCGCCGACTCGCGGTTCTGGTCCTTCAAGGCATCCTGTACGTCCTTCACCGTCAGTCCGTAGTTGGCCAGACGGGCAGGATCGACCCATATCTGCATGGCGTAGTAACGGCTTCCGATGTTGGACACACGACCCACACCAGGGATGCGTCGCAGAAGGTCCACCACATTCAGCGTGGCAAAGTTACTCAGGTAGATTTCATCGAACTTGGGATCGTTCGACGTAAGGCAGAGGGTCATCAGCTGGCTGGGAGCCTGCTTGTCCACCTCGATACCGTTCTGCACCACTTCGGCGGGCAGACGCGATTCGGCCAACTTGATGCGGTTCTGTATTTCGACAGCAGCCAGGTCGGGGTCGGCCGAGATGTCGAAGGTGACGGTGGCCGAGAAGCTACCCGTATTGGAGCTGGTTGACTCCATGTAGAGCATACCCGGCGTACCGTTCAGTTCCTGTTCGATGGGAGTAGCCACGGCCTGCGACACGGTGACGGCACTGGCTCCAGGGTAGGTAGCCGATATTTTCACCACAGGAGGCGTGATCTGGGGATACTGGTCGATGGGAAGCATCATCAGGCCGATGATACCCACAATGACAATCAATATGGAGATGACAGCCGAGAATACCGGTCTGTCAATAAAGAAATTCACTTTCATAAGCGGAATAGGTTTCTGATGTTAGAACTCTGATTACAATGCGGTCTCTCTCTTTGCCGCTCCTTATTCTTCACCCTCCGCAGGCTTGCCTACGCGCACCTTAATACCAGGGGTCAGCTTGTGGTAACCTTCGGTCACGATGTTCTCGCCGGGTACGATACCACGTTCCACCACGACGTTATTACCAAACTCGGGACCCAGCTCGATAAAGCGACGCTCCACGGTGGAGTCGCGGCGCATGACATAAACATGTGCACCACCTTTCTCAATCATCAGAGCCTTCTGGGGTACAACGGTGGCATGCTCACGCACGTCGAGCAGCACACGCACCTTGGTGAACTGACCGGGCAAGAGTACACGGTCGGGATTAGGCATCTCGGCACGCACGGAGAAAGTTCCCGTCTTGGGGTTGACCTGCGGCTCAGCGAAATCCACTATACCCTTATATATATAGGTACTGTTGTCAGGTAGGGTGATGGTAACCGTCGGTTGCCAAGAACGGCTCGAATCCTTTTGCCCAATAACCACGTTGCGTTCCTTACCCTTCAGATAGTCAAGAGCTGTCATACTAAAGTCCACCAGCACCGTGTCACTCTTAACAATGGTGGCCAGCAACGACTTTCCGCTGGTACCTACCAGCGTACCGAGGTCAACGTGACGCTCGCTGATATGGCCCGATATCGGAGAACGCACCCACGTGTAGCCAAGTTCCTGTTCGGCCTGATCGAGGTCGGCCTGGCTCATACCCATGCTGGCCACGGCCGTTTCGTAAGCCGCAATAGCGTTGTCCAAATCCAGCTGGCTGGCCGCATTTTGTTCAAACAAAGGACGGATACGTTCCAGGTCGCGTTTTGTCTTGCGAACGAGAGCCGAATCCTTACGCAACTGAGCGCGTGCCTTATCAGCCTTAGCACGATACTGTTTCTGGTCGATAACAAACAATACCTGGTTTTTCGTCACATACGTACCTTCCTCGAAAGCCATACTCTCCAGAAAGCCTTCGACACGGGCACGCACTTCGACGAACTGCTGGGCACGGATACGGCCTACATAATCGCCATAGATTTCTACGTCATCCTGCCCAACCGGCTGCACAATTACAACAGGCGGCACAGGAACAACCTTCTTAGGCCACGTCAAAACAATATACACTGCCAACAATACCGCCATGCAAGCCAGCATTGTCACCAATCTTCTTTTTCTCAGCTTTAATTCTTTTTTCGTAAAAAATAGTCTCATGTCTGTTTGTTCAACTAATTAAAACCCTGTTTTCCCAAAAGATAGCGCAAAGATAATACCAATTTTCCAATTTATTGCAGAAAAAGGCATAACTCATTCGTTTTCAGAAGCAAAAGTCTCATCTGAGACTCACCGTCGAAAAGATATTCCACAGTCATCCTGTAGAAAGCATCTACAATGATGTAGAATTATTCCACACCCCACTCTTCCATCCCACCCCACCTGCTTTCGACAAAATGACACTTTGATTTTCTAACCTCCCCAGAATCGTCTGCTTCCACGCAACGGATAACCTGACTGAAAAAATCGAAGCGACAAGAGCCTTAGTCATTACTTATCAACGAAATAGCGAAATATTTACAAATAAAACAGAAGATTCAGCCGCTTCCTAACCACGAAAAATGAGGAAAAAGTCACGAAGAAACCGACTCTACGGCATGATTTCGAGACAAAAGCAGCCTTTTTCTTCGCAAAAAGCAACCTTTTTCGCCTGCAAAACCTACGTTTTTCCTGCACAAAACACGTAATCTGACAACAAAAAACATACAATTTCCTGCTGAAGAGCATACGTTTTCTTGCGTCAAAGGAGATTTCAGCCCGTTTTTGCCCTCCTGTTTTCCTTTTCCCAAAAAGTCAGTCGTCAGCAAAAACACCGATTCCCCAACATTATGCACGCCCAACCATCCACACAAGCGACAACTCGCCCACACACTTCTTACCGATCAACCGCCACAAGAAGGTCCTTTTTAAGTATAAATAACCCTAACGCGAACCTCCGAATGAAAAAAAAGGAAAAATTAAAGCCTTACATGATACCAATATACGAAACAATTTTGTACTTTTGCAGCGCATTTGAAAAACAAGTGCAGACAAATTATCAAGAGAGATATATAAATACATATTTATTGAACCTTTAAAAGTTTAAACAAAATGATTAAAGTAGGTATTAATGGATTCGGACGTATCGGACGTTTCGTATTCCGCGCAGCTCAGACAAGAAACGATATCCAAATCGTTGGTATTAACGACCTTTGCCCGGTTGACTACTTGGCATACATGCTGAAGTATGACACAATGCACGGCCAGTTCAACGGCACTATCGAAGCTGACGTTGAAAACAGCAAGCTGATCGTTAACGGCAAAGAAATCCGTGTAACAGCTGAGAAGAATCCTGCTGACCTGAAATGGGACGCTGTTGGTGCTGAATATGTAGTTGAATCTACTGGTCTGTTCCTGACTAAGGAAAAAGCTCAGGCTCACATCCAGGCTGGTGCAAAATATGTAGTAATGTCTGCTCCTTCTAAGGACGACACTCCGATGTTCGTTTGCGGTGTTAACGAGAAGACTTACGTTAAGGGTACTCAGTTCGTATCTAACGCTTCTTGTACTACTAACTGCTTGGCTCCTATCGCTAAGGTTTTGAACGACAAATGGGGTATCACTGACGGTTTGATGACTACCGTTCACTCTACAACTGCTACTCAGAAGACAGTTGACGGTCCCTCTATGAAAGACTGGCGTGGTGGTCGTGCCGCTTCTGGTAACATCATCCCCTCTTCTACCGGTGCTGCTAAGGCTGTAGGTAAAGTAATCCCCGCTCTGAACGGCAAGCTGACTGGTATGTCTATGCGTGTTCCGACTCTGGACGTTTCTGTAGTTGACTTGACTGTAAACTTGGCTAAGCCTGCTACTTACGCTGAAATCTGCGCTGCCATGAAGGAAGCTTCTGAAGGCGAATTGAAGGGTGTTCTGGGTTACACTGAAGATGCAGTTGTTTCTTCTGACTTCTTGGGTGACACTCGCACTTCTATCTTCGATGCTAAGGCTGGTATCGCTTTGACTGATACTTTCGTTAAGGTTGTATCTTGGTACGACAACGAAATCGGTTACTCTAACAAAGTTCTTGACCTGATTGCTCACATGGCATCTGTTAACTGCTAATTTACAGTTAGAAAATATTAAAGTATAGGCGGCTTCTGCGGAAGTCGCCTATTTTTTTTGCATTTTTGCGTGAAGTTTCCAAAATATCCTCTGCATAAAGAGCCCAACAAAGGAAACCATACTAAAACGGTTGTTTTTACTAGTTTAGCGAATATGACAGATACTCAGAATCCTTTTTTTGAAAAGATCCATACACCTCACGGTACCGTCCTCTTCGACCGTATCGCCGTAGAGCACTACGCCCCCGCCCTCCATCGGGGTATCGAATGCCAAAACGAGGAGATAGACGCCATTGTCAACAACCCCGAGCCCGCTGACTTCCACAACACTATCCTAGCTTTGGAAAAGTCGGGCCAATTGTTGCATCGCGTGGAAGTGGTGTTCGACAACCTGCTCAGCGCCGAGACCAACGACGCCATGCAGGAGCTGGCCAAGGAACTGATGCCCCTGCTGAGCGAACATGCCAACAACATTACGCTGAACGAACGCCTCTTCGAACGGGTCAAGACGGCCTACGAGCACCGCAACGACGAACCTCTGACCGCCGAACAACGGAAACTGACAGAGGACACCTACGAAGGATTTGTGCGCAGCGGAGCCAACCTGCAGGGGGCCGACAAGGAGAAATATCGTGAACTGTCGCGCCAACTGAGCCTACTGACCTTGCAATTCAGCGAAAACAACCTGAAGGAAACCAATGACTACCAGCTGGTGCTGACCGACGAAACCCAACTGAAAGGCCTGCCGCAAAGTGCCATCGACGCTGCCGCCGAAACGGCTCGCGAAAAACAGCAGCAGGGCTGGGTCTTCACCCTGCACGCCCCCAGCTACGTGCCTTTCCTGACCTATGCCGCCGACCGCGACCTACGCAAGGAAATCTACATGGCCTATAACACCAAGTGCACGCACGCCAACGCCTGCAACAACCTCGACATCGTGAAGCAGCTGGTCAACACCCGCCTAGCCCTTGCCCAATTGTTAGGATATAAAGATTATGCCACCTACAAACTGGAGCGCCGCATGGCACAGAACAGTGCCAACGTCTATCACCTGCTCGACCAGCTGCTCGAAGCCTACAAACCGACGGCACAGAAGGAATATGCCGAAGTACAGGCACTGGCCCGCGAGGAGCAGGGAGCTGACTTCACCCTGATGCCCTGGGACTGGAGCTACTACTCGCAGAAGCTCAAAGACCGCAAGTTTAACCTCAACGACGAGATGCTCCGCCCTTACTTCGAGCTGGAAAACGTCAAGAAGGGCGTATTCGGCCTGGCCACCCGCCTCTATGGAATCACTTTCCAAAAGAACTCCGACATTCCCGTCTATCACAAGGACGTGGAAGCCTTCGATGTATTCGATCAGGACGGCAGCTTCCTCGCTGTACTCTATACCGACTTCCACCCGCGCGAAGGCAAGCGTTCGGGTGCCTGGATGACCAGCTACAAAGAACAATGGATTGACGAAAAGACAGGAGAAAACAGCCGCCCGCATGTATCGCTGGTGATGAACTTCACCAAGCCCACACAGGACAAGCCTGCCCTGCTCACCTTCGGTGAAGTAGAGACTTTCCTCCACGAGTTCGGCCATAGCCTGCACGGCATGTTTGCCAACACCACCTACGCCAGCCTGAGCGGCACCAACGTCTATTGGGACTTTGTGGAATTGCCTTCACAATTCATGGAGAACTTTGCCGTCGAAAAGGAATTCCTGCATACCTTTGCCCGCCACTACCAGACGGGCGAACTGATTCCCGACGAACTGGTACAACGCATCGTGGACTCGCGCAACTTCAACGCCGCCTATGCCTGTCTGCGCCAAGCCAGCTTCGGTTTGCTGGACATGGCGTGGTACACCCGCACCACTCCTTTCGAAGGTGACGTAATGACATACGAAAAGCAGGCCTGGGCACGTGCCCAAGTGTTGCCATCGGTCGAAGGAACCTGCATGAGTACCCAGTTCTCGCACATCTTTGCCGGAGGTTATTCGGCCGGCTACTACAGCTACAAGTGGGCCGAGGTGCTGGATGCCGATGCCTTCTCGCTTTTTAAAAAGCAGGGGATTTTCGATCAGAAAACAGCCTTTTCCTTCCGCGAAAACATACTTTCACGGGGAGGAAGCGAACACCCCATGACGCTCTACAAACGCTTCCGCGGACAAGAACCAACAATCGATGCATTATTAATCAGAAACGGAATAAAGAAATGAAACTATATAAATTATTTGCTCTCCTGACAATTTTCTTGACACTGACCTCTTGCAATAACAAGGACGATGTAATGGAAATCTTTACAGGTAAAACGTGGAAACTCACACGCCTCACCACTGAAGGTAGCAGTAACCGTTTTCTGTCCGGACTATGGGACAATGAAGACAGCTACAATAATAGCATAGAAAAACTTAACAGTGCAGGTAATTATATCTTAAATTTTTATGGAGACAGCCAAAGCGCTGAACAAATCGCATCCACCTTTAACGCCAACGGTATCAATGCAAAAATTACAAATGGAACATGGAAAGCCGACGGTGTTTCAAAAGAGCTGGTATTAAGCGGAAAAGTCACAGGAGCAGAAACTGATCCTTTGGCAAGAGAGTTTATGAAGGCGTTGTTACTGATTTACAAATATGAAGGAGACAATCGGACATTAACGCTCTACTATAAAGATGGGAAAATTGACAAGATAATGGGATTTACAGCACAATAAATTAATTAACATGGACCACAAAGCCAAACAAGAAGCATTAGACAGACGCTATATACGCATGGCTGCTATCTGGGCAGAGAATTCCTACTGCCAACGGAGGCAGGTAGGTGCCCTCATTGTGAAAGACAAGATGATCATCTCCGACGGATATAACGGAACACCCTCGGGGTTTGAGAATGTATGCGAGGACGACAACAACATCACCAAGCCCTATGTACTGCATGCCGAAGCCAATGCCATCACCAAGATAGCCCGCTCCAACAACAGCAGTGACGGAGCTACCATGTACGTAACCGCCTCCCCCTGCATCGAATGTGCCAAACTCATCATCCAAGCAGGTATCAAACGGGTAGTTTACTCGGAAAAATATCGTCTGGAAGATGGCATCAACCTCCTTAAAC
The DNA here is from genome assembly GCA_019116805.1 of Candidatus Bacteroides merdavium. Lineage (GTDB taxonomy): Bacteria > Bacteroidota > Bacteroidia > Bacteroidales > Bacteroidaceae > Bacteroides > Bacteroides merdavium. Next base: position 49,163 of record DXAV01000050.1, read on the forward strand.
GAGCTGGTATCGAAGTCATATACCTGTCCGTCAATGAATAAAACAAAAGGATTAAAGATAAAAGAGTAAAGATATTATGGGTACAAAAGGTTCTTCCCGCTTCACACCTGTCATCATTGCCATCAGCGTAGTGGCAGGTATCTTGATTGGAACATTCTATGCCAAACATTATGGAGGCAATAAATTGGGGATCATCAACGGATCGTCCAACAAATTGAACGCTCTGCTCCACGTCATCGACGAACAGTATGTTGACACCGTGGACATGAGTAAGCTAGTAGAAAATGCCATGCCGCAAATCTTGGCTGAACTAGATCCTCACTCCACTTATATCCCTGCCCAAAAATTAGAGGAAGTGAATTCCGAACTGGAAGGCAGTTTCAGTGGCGTAGGCATTCAGTTCACCATCCAAGAAGACACGATTCATGTCAATAGTGTCGTATCAGGAGGCCCTGCCGAAAAAGTAGGCCTCATGGCTGGCGACCGTATTGTAATGGTGGACGACAGCCTGTTCGTCGGTAAAGGTTTGACCAACGAGAAAGCCATGCGTACACTGAAAGGTCCCAAAGGGAGCCAAGTAAAACTGGGTGTGAAACGTATCACAGAAAAAGAGCTGCTCGATTTCGTTGTCACACGAGGTGACATACCACAGAACACCATTGACGCCGCCTACATGATAAACGAAGATTTCGGCTATGTGCAAATCAGTAAATTCGGACGTACTACCCACGTGGAACTCCTGAACGCCATTGCCCAACTGAGCCACCAAAACTGTAAAGGCATGATCATCGACTTGCGCGAAAACACGGGCGGTTACATGGAAGCAGCCATCCGTATGGTCAATGAATTCTTGCCCGAAGGCAAACTGATTGTCTATACGCAAGGAAGAAAATATCCTCGCATGGAAGAATATGCCAATGGCACAGGCAGTTGTCAGAACATTCCACTGGTCGTACTGATAGACCAAGGATCAGCTTCAGCTAGTGAGATTTTTGCCGGCGCCATTCAGGACAATGACCGAGGCACCATCGTTGGACTCCGTTCGTTCGGTAAAGGTCTTGTACAACAGCCCATCGACTTCAGCGACGGTTCGGCCATCCGCCTTACCATCGCCCGCTACTACACCCCGTCGGGCCGCTGCATCCAGCGTCCCTATGAAAGCGGCAAAGACAGCAAATACGAAATGGACTGGTTGGACCGCTATGAGCATGGAGAATTTTTCTCAGCCGACAGCGTAAAACTAGACAAGAACCTGCGTTACTCAACATCTTTGGGCCGACCGGTCTATGGAGGAGGAGGAATCATGCCCGATGTATTCGTGCCGCGTGATACAACAGGGATTACCTCCTACCTAATGGAAGTCAGCAATAAAGGATTGCTCATCCAATTCAGCTTCCAATACACAGACCGCAACCGTGCCAAGCTGAACGAATTTACCAACGAAACGGAATTACAGAAATACTTAGAAAAACAGAATATTGTGGAAAAGTTCGTACGCTTTGCTGCACAAAAAGGAGTTAAAAGGCGCAACCTACTGATCAGCAAGTCACGAAAATTGTTGGAAAGAAACCTTTATGGAAATATCATTTATAACATGCAGGGCAAAGAAGCATACATCCGCTACATCAATCAAGATGATGCAACAGTCCTGAAAGCCTTGGAAATCCTGGAACGCGGAGAAGCATTCCCCAAGGCACCAGAAGCCACGAAAGGAGAAGAAGAAAATGATAATCGGGAAAAAAGAACTGCGCAAGTATATAACAGAATTAAAGACCCTGCACGCAGCTTCCACTACGCGTTTATCGGATGATATACTCAAGCGGATCGAAGTTCATCCTGTATTTCAGAAAGCTAAGACCGTATTATTATACCATTCTCTGCCCGATGAAGTCAATACCCATGACTTCATCCGCAAATGGTATATGCAGAAGCGGATTCTACTTCCAGTCGTAACAGGAAATACACTTGAACTGTACACATACACAGGACCGGACAATATGCAGACCGGAGCTTATGGTATTGCAGAACCTATAGGAGAAAAGTTCAATAATTTCAAGGAGATTGACCTGGCCATTATTCCCGGCATGGCTTTCGACCGACGTGGCAACCGCCTAGGTCGCGGAAAAGGGTACTACGACCGACTGCTTCCCTTTTTGGCAGGTACCTATAAGCTTGGTGTCTGCTTTCCCTACCAATTGCTGGAAAGCATACCGACCGAAAATTTCGATGTACGCATGAACGAAGTGATTTACTAAACACGAAAGCTAAGACTATCGAAAAATGATATTGGTGATAACCTGGGCACCCACATGGTGATTCAGGTTACGCACCAGCAAGTCACGCCCCATCATCAGCTCCTGGCGAAGAACTGCAGAAGTCAAATGAACATATAAAACTTGGTTCTTAATGAATAGTTCACTCGTATAAGAAGCAATAACCGGCCCCAAAACTTCCGGCCATGCGTCAATCAACCTTCGTTCATTGAGAGGAGATTCCAAGCTTTCCTGACGCAGGTAGTTCCGGATAAGCACTCCGATTTGTTCCGCATTATTACGCTTCATACCTCACCCTCCCGCATTTCACTTACCGCCCCCCGTTCTACCCGGAACATACGATAATCGCCACCCACCTTATGCAAAATGCTATCCAGATGTTCACGATTCGTATCGGTAATAAAAATCTGCCCGAAACGGTCGCCCGCCACCAGCTTAACAATCTGTTCCACACGCGAAGCATCCAGCTTGTCGAAAATATCATCAAGCAACAATAAGGGAATAGTAGCCCCCGTGCGATGAAGGAAATCGAACTGTGCCAACTTCAAAGCTACCAAATATGTTTTGTTCTGTCCCTGCGATCCTTCACGTTTAATGGGAAAATCACCAAGCTGCATCTCCAAATCATCCTTATGGATTCCCTTTAACGAAAAACCCATTATACGGTCGCGATTACGACTCTCCTTCAACACTTCCAGCAAAGACGCCTCCCGGGCATGAGAGCGATAGAAGAGCCCCACCTGCTCCTTATCTTGAGAAATATAGGAATAAAAAGATTGGAAGATGGGAATAAACTCATTGACAAAAGCTTCCCGTTTACGATAGACCACTTCCCCTGCCTGGGCCATCATTTCCTCCCATACCAAGAACAGCTCGTCCTCTACCGGTTGTTCACTTTTCAACAGCGTATTGCGTTGCGCCAATGCCTTGTTATATCGAATTAATGCACCCAGATATTCCTTATCATATTGCGAAATAACCACATCCATGAAACGACGCCGTTCATCACTGCCTCCGGCTATCAGTTCTGTATCCGCCGGTGACACCATGACCAAAGGAAGAAAACCGATATGATCAGACAAACGGGTATATTCCTTTTTGTTGCGTTTGAACTGTTTTTTCTGCCGACGTTTCATTCCGCAATACACCTCTTCTGGTGTTCCGTCAGCAGCCTCATAAAAGCCTTGAATGACAAAGAAATCGGCATCATGACGTATATTCTGCGAGTCGATGGGATTTCCTGCACTCTTACAGAACGAGAGAAAATATACCGCATCCAGCAGATTGGTCTTTCCCATACCATTCTGCCCGAGGAAACAATTCAGCTTCGGCGAAAACGAAAGCTCCACCTGTTCTAAGTTCTTATAATTGAGTATCGAAATACGCTTCAGTATCATAGTTACATCATCATTCTTGTGCAAAAATAGAAAGATTTTCGCGCTTTTCGGATACAAAACAAAAAAAGATGCCGCTAAATTTCGTTGGAAACTATAAAAAACTTACTTTTGCCAGTCGAAATCTCAGAGAGTGAATAATAACAAAAAAAGATCATATAAAAATGGCAGAAAACAAAAAAACGAATGAAGCCTTGAATGTGGAAGACGCATTGACACAATCAGAGGCATTTCTCATCAAAAACAAAAAAGTAATTATTGGTGTCGTAGTGGCCATCATCGTCATCGTAGCCGGTATAGTAATGTACAAGAATCTGTATGCAGAGCCTCGTGAAGAAAAGGCACAGGCCGCCCTGTTCAAAGGAGAAGAGTACCTGGCTGCCGACGCTTACGAACAGGCACTCAACGGTGACAGCATCGGTTATGTAGGCTTCCTGAAAGTAGCTGACGAATTCAGCGGAACTGATGCAGCCAATCTGGCCAACGCATATGCAGGTATCTGCTATGCACACTTGGGCAAATACGAAGAGGCCATCAAGGCTTTCGAAAACTTTGACGGTAATGACCAAATGGTTTCTCCGGCCATGAAGGGCGCCATGGGTAACTGCTATGCCTCGTTAGGACAACTGGACAAAGCAGCAGACATGCTTCTTAAAGCCGCCAAAGAGGCCGACAACAACACGTTGAGCCCCATCTACCTGCAACAGGCTGGTGAAATCCTTGTAAAGCAAGGCAAGTATGACCAAGCCATCGAAGCCTATCAGACAATCAAGGATAAATATTTCCGTTCTTACCAGGCTATGCAAATTGACAAGTTCATCGAAGAAGCGAAACTGATGAAGAAATAAACAGCTACACCTTATATATAAGGTAAAGTGCCCAGTCACGGATTAAACGGAAACACGGTTACACCATCTACCGTGAGATTCGCATAATCCGTGACTTTTTTATCTACCAATCCCCAACATTCCAACCTCTAAACAACAACAAAATATGGCAACAGCTTATCACAACTTATCCGAATACGACTTCAACTCAGTGCCAAACGCTGCAAACATGAAATTCGGGATCGTCGTTTCCGAATGGAATTATAACATTACCGGCGCCCTCCTGCAAGGAGCCGTAGAAACGTTGAAGAAACACGGAGCCAAAGAAGAAAATATCATCGTGAAAACCGTACCCGGAAGCTTCGAACTGACCTTCGGAGCCAATCAAATGATAGAATACACCGAAGTGGACGCCGTTATAGCTCTAGGTTGTGTGGTACGTGGAGATACCCCTCATTTTGATTATGTTTGCATGGGAGCCACCCAAGGTATTGCCCAACTGAACGCAAACGGCGATGTACCAGTCATTTACGGTCTCATCACGACCAATACAATGGAACAGGCAGAAGACCGTGCCGGCGGTAAATTAGGCAACAAAGGTGATGAATGTGCAATTACTGCAATAAAAATGATAGATTTCGCTTGGAGTTTACAAAAATAGTCGTATCTTTGCACCGCAATTGAGAAACAAAGGTACTACACCAAGTGAATCAAGAGCGATTGGGCAAATACCAGAGTGGCCAAATGGGGCAGACTGTAAATCTGCTGGCTTACGCCTTCGGTGGTTCGAATCCATCTTTGCCCACTT
>DXAV01000051.1 GCA_019116805.1 Candidatus Bacteroides merdavium
CCGGCTCCATCGAAGGCATCAACAAGGCTTGCGAACTGATGAAGGCTGCCGGTGCCAAGCGTGCCCTGCCGTTGAAGGTAGGCGGTGCTTTCCACTCTCCGCTGATGGATCCTGCCAAGGTGGAACTGGAAGCTGCCATCAACGCCACCGACTTCCACACACCGAAGTGCCCCGTTTACCAGAACGTGGATGCCCTGCCCCACACTGACCCGGCAGAAATCAAGAAGAACCTCGTGGCACAGCTCACGGCTTCCGTACGCTGGACACAGTCTGTAAAGAACATGATTGCCGACGGTGCTACCGACTTCACTGAATGCGGACCCGGCGCCGTACTGCAGGGCTTGATCAAGAAGATTGACAGCACAGTCAATGCTCACGGTATCGCATAATCCCTAATCCAATAAAATACACACAAAAGGCTGCATCTTTTCCTAAAAACGACGCAGCCTTTTTTTATCCTTTCATTAACCTACGAATATGAATAAAAAACTAATTCTATGTTGTGCAGGCGCCGCCATCCTGACAGGCTGCACAGGAAAGAAACAACAGCAAGCGGTCCTTACACAGGCCGAAGACACCCTCTACATGCTGGTAGGAAGTTATGGCCCTGCCGAGCAGGAAGGCATCAAAATCTATAAATTCAATCAGGATACCGGCAAAGGACAATACGTAAGCGGAGTGAAAGGAATCTCCAATCCCTCCTACCAGGCCATCTCAAAAGACGGCAAGCGAGTATATAGCGTGGGCGAAGACGACGGGGGAACAGCCTGTGCAAACACACTGACCTTCGACGCCGCCACCGGCACGCTGACGCTGGTCAACAGCCAACCCACCCAAGGTGCCGCCCCCTGTCACATCGCACTGAGCCCTGAAGAAGACTACGTCGTGACGGCCAACTATAACGGCAGCAACATCACCCTCTTCCCGCTTGATGCGGAAGGGCGCCTGAAATCAGGGAAAGCCATCGGTTTCGACGGTCATGGCGCCGACAAGGAACGCCAGTCCAAACCCCATCTGCACTTTGTCTGTTTCACCCCCGACAGCAAATACCTGCTGGCCAACGACCTGGGTACCGACCGCATCCACCGCTTCCCGCTGAACAACCGGCAGAAAGGCAGCGACGCGCCGCTGGTGGACGAGCAACAGGCTTCGGACATCCTCCTGGCTCCCGGTTCCGGCCCACGCCACACCGAGTTTTCCGCCGACGGACGGTTTGCTTACTTGATAACAGAGCTCTCTGGCGAAGTATTGGCTTTCACTTACAACGGTGACAGCCTGACACTGATGCAGACCATCCAGGCCGACACGCTGGACGCCCGCGGAAGTGCCGACATCCACCTTTCGCCTGACGGCCGCCACCTCTATGCCTCCAACCGCCTGAAAGGCGACGGGCTGGCCATTTTCCACGTCAACGCCCAGGACGGCACGCTGACCAAAGCCGGCTACCAGCCTACAGGCATCCATCCGCGCAATTTCATCCTGACGCCCAACGGCAAGTATCTGCTCGTAGCCTGCCGCGACACCAACGAAATCCAGGTGTTCGCCCGCGACGCTTCGACCGGCCTGCTGACCGACACCGGCCAGACCATCAAAACCACGAAACCCGTCTGCTTGAAATTCGTCAAGATGTAAAATTAAATAACTCATTTTAAGAAACATTCCCCAAACGCCGCCGCAACAACTTTCAGGAGCGTCTTGGGGAATGTTTCAAACATGGGGGCCTTATGTTTCAAACATTCCCCCTCTATGTTTCAAACATAAGCCCCGTAGGATTGAAACTCCTTTATTCCGAGAAAAATCGAGCGCTTCGGGAAGGAACTTCTTCTTGTAAAACAAAACTACCTCACATCCATCTTCTACCTCATCCTCTCTGCCGGCAAACACAATTATACCCCATTTACCGCTCCGCCTACCAGAATTACAGAAGAAAAGCCTGCTGCTGTATTTTTTAGAAACAAATACCTATATATATGGATATTTTCAGCTACATTTGCGCTACATATCATCACAAATAGGTAAAACGACATGGAAAAAGCAAAAGTCTATTTCTCTGACCTGCGTACTTCGCCCACTTCCAACCTGCTCGACAAGATGGAACGTCTGGTGAAGAAGGCCGGCATTACCCAACTGCCCTTGAAAGACAGTTTTGTGGCCATCAAGATACACTTCGGCGAGCCGGGCAACCTGGCCTACATCCGCCCCAACTATGCGGCACGCATGGCCAACCTGCTGCGCAGCTACGGAGCCAAACCGTTTCTGACCGACTGCAACACCCTTTATTCAGGCCGACGCGCCAACGCCGTGGACCATCTGGAGAGTGCGATGGAGAACGGATTCAACCCCATCTCCGCCCAATGCCAGGTCATCATTGCCGACGGACTGAAAGGAACCGACTACCGCGAAATACCCATTGACGGCAAATATTGTCCCGCACCCAAAATCGGTACAGCCATTGCCGACGCGGACATCGTCATCAGCATGACCCACTTCAAGGGACACGAACAGGCTGGCTTCGGCGGCGCACTGAAGAACCTGGGCATGGGAGCCGCAGCCGTTCCCGGCAAACTGGAACTGCACGCCTCGGCCCAACCGAAGATTGATACGGAAAACTGCATCGGCTGTAACATCTGCGTAAAGCACTGTGCCCACGATGCCGTCCACCTGAATGCCGACCGTAAGGCCGAGATTGACTACGCGAAGTGCGTGGGCTGCGGCCAGTGTGTGGCCCTGTGCCAGCACGACGGTGCCGTCGTAGGCAGCTGGGACACGTCGGAGAACATGAACTACAAGATAGCCGAATATACCAAGGCCGTGCTGAAGGACAAGCCTCACTTCCACGTCAGCTTCGTGATGAACGTGTCGCCCGAGTGTGACTGCTGGAACCATAACGATGCCGCCATCATCCCCGACCTGGGTATCCTGGCCTCCACCGACCCCGTAGCCCTCGACCAGGCCTGCGCCGACCTGGTGAACCAGACGCCCGTGCTCCACGGTAACAACGTGCTGGGCAACAAGCACGAGCACGACGACCTCTGCGGCTGCGACAAGTTCCACCTCATCCACCCCAACACCAACTGGCAGGCCGGACTGGAACACGCCGAAGCCATCGGTATCGGTACCCGCAACTATGAACTGATTGTCTAATCCCGCAACATATTAAAACTATGATTATGAATACTTCTGCAAAACTCTATTCTCTTCCGTTCGGTAACGTAAAGACTTACCTGTTTGCCTTGCTGTTCGTAGCAGGCAATATCATTTTACCGCAGCTGTGCCACCTCATTCCGATGGGAGGCCCCACACTGCTGCCCATCTACTTCTTCACGCTGATAGCCGCCTACAAGTTCGGCATCCGCGTAGGCCTGTTGACAGCCCTTCTTTCGCCGGTTGTCAATCACCTGTTGTTTGGTATGCCTGCCGCAGCTGTCCTGCCTGCCATTCTCATCAAATCGGGACTGCTGGCTGTAGCCACTTCGGTTGTAGCACACCGTGCCAAGAACAAAGTGATGCTTGGAGGTCTGCTGGCTGCCGTGCTGGCCTATCAGGTAATCGGTACCGGTTTCGAGTGGCTGCTGTGCGGTGACTTCCACCTGGCTGCGCAGGACTTCCGCATCGGCATACCGGGCATGCTGCTCCAATGGCTGGGCGGCTATTGGGTGCTCAAGAGCATTGCCGCCAAATAATTTTCTCTCGACCAGGGACGCTTGTTATAATGTCACGCCGGGTAGAAGAAATGCCTTGTCGGAATAACGACAGACAGGTCTTCTACCCGGCGTGACACTTTTTCCAATGTAGGTAGTTACGTCCGTAAAGTGGCACATTGCGCGCGTAAAGTGGCACTTTAGGACGCCAAACACCTACTTTACGGGAGTAATTGTCGGTCTGCCCTTCCTGCACATTCTTCATCATTTATTTGCCAAGTTTCTTTCTTCTTTTCAGAAAATCACTAACTTCGTGCCCGATAAAACAGTTTTTATGGAAGCGACTGCCAACAAATACTTCACCAACAAATACCCAATCGGCTTTGCATTGAGCGGAGGTTTCATCAAAGGCTTTGCCCACCTGGGAGTGATGCAAGCCTTGCTGGAACACGACATCAAGCCCGATATCCTCTCAGGAGTCAGTGCCGGAGCACTGGCAGGCGTATTCTATGCCGACGGAAACGAGCCCCATGAAGTGCTGAAGTATTTTGCCGGACACACATTTCAGGACCTGACCAAACTGGTCATCCCCAAAGTAGGCCTGTTCGAACTGGAGGAATTTATCGATTTCCTACGGAGCAATCTCAAGGTCCGGCGACTGGAAGAGCTGAAGACACCCCTCATCGTGACCGCGACCGATCTGGACCACGGAAAGCTGGTTCACTTCCATAAAGGAGACATTGCCGAACGCGTGGCCGCATCGTGCTGCATGCCGGTTCTCTTCGCGCCTGTGTGTATAGACGGAACGAACTACGTGGACGGCGGTGTGCTGATGAACCTGCCTGTGAGTATCATCCGGCGTGTGTGCGAAAAGGTGGTGGCCGTCAATGTCAGCCCCCTCATGGCGCCCAAATACAAGATGAACATTGTGAGTATCGCCCTGCGTTCCTACAATTTCATGTTCCGCTCAAACACCTTCCCCGAACGCGAAAAAGCCGACTTGCTCATCGAGCCTACCAATCTGGCCGATTACCACAACCGTGAACTGGAAAAAGCGGATGAGATTTTCATGCACGGCTATGATACCGCCCGCGACACCCTGGCCCGTCTGCTGGAGGAAAAGCGAAGCATCTGGAAAACGGAATAAACACCATAACCATAAACGACTTCTAATATTATAAAGAATATGAACAACGACGACAACAAACTCATCATTTACCAGGTATTCACCCGACTCTTCGGAAACAACAATAACCATTGCATCCACAACGGAAATCTGGCCGAAAACGGCTGTGGCAAGATGGCCGACTTCACCGGCAAGGCTCTGGGTGAAATCAAACGGCTGGGAGCCACTCACATTTGGTACACCGGTATCATTGAACATGCCACACAGAGCGATTATCGCCGCTACAACATACGTCCCGACCATCCGGCTGTCGTCAAGGGGAAGGCCGGTTCGCCTTATGCCATCAAAGATTACTATGACGTAGATCCCGACCTGGCCAAAGACGTACCCGGACGCATGAAGGAATTTGAGAATCTGGTGCAACGTACCCACCGCAGCGGGTTGAAAGTCATCATCGATTTCGTACCCAACCACGTGGCACGCCAGTATCACTCGGACACACAACCCGACGGTACCACGCAGCTTGGCGCCAACGACAATCCCGCCCATGCATTCAGCCCCTACAACAATTTCTACTACATCCCGCAAAGCGAACTGCACGGTCAGTTCGACATGCAGGGAAATGCTGCCGAGCCCTACCGTGAATACCCGGCCAAAGCTACGGGAAACAACCGCTTTGATGCCTATCCCAGCATTGATGATTGGTATGAGACAGTGAAACTAAATTACGGAGTGGATTATCAGAACGGTGGTACCCGTCACTTCGACCCGACTCCCGACACCTGGGAAAAGATGCGGGACATCCTGCTTTTCTGGGCTGGGAAAGACATTGACGGTTTTCGTTGCGACATGGCCGAGATGGTACCTGTAGAGTTTTGGGAATGGGCCATTCCCCAGGTCAAGTCCCAATACCCCGACTTGCTTTTCATCGCCGAAGTTTACAATCCCAACGAATACCACAACTACCTGAATCGCGGACATTTCGATTACCTGTACGACAAAGTGGGACTATACGATACCCTACGCGCCATTGTCTGCGGACACGGGTCTGCCACTGCCATCACTCACTGCTGGCAGAGTCTGGGAGGCATTGAACAACGGATGCTGAACTTTCTGGAAAACCACGACGAGCAGCGTATCGCATCCGAATTCTTTGCCGGTGCTCCCTGGAAAGCCATTCCGGCTCTGGTTGTATCGGCCTGCATGAATACCAACCCGATGATGGTGTATTTCGGACAGGAATTCGGTGAAAAGGGTATGGATCATGAAGGGTTCAGCGGACGTGACGGCCGCACCACCATTTTTGATTACTGGAGCGTGGACACCATCCGCCGCTGGCGCAACAACGGTAAGTTCGACGGCCGGATGCTGACCGAGGACGAACAACGCCTACACGACATTTACCAGCACATACTCACCCTCTGCCGCCAGGAGAAAGCCATCGCCCATGGTCTGTTCTTCGACCTGATGTATGCCAATATCGGCGGCTGGCGCTTCGACGAGCATCGTCAATACACCTTCCTGCGCAAGTACGAAAACGAGGTGTTGCTCTTTGTCGTCAACTTTGACTCTGTACCGGCCGACGTAGCCATCAACATCCCTCCCCACGCTTTCAGCTTCCTGCAGATGCCGCAGGTAGAGCAATACCAAGCCACCGAGTTGCTTACAGGAAAAAAAGAAACGGTCAGCCTGTTGCCCTATAAGGCTACGGACGTAACAGTCAAAGCGTACGGTGCAAAAATATTGAAGTTCAAGCTGTAAGCTTGATGTCCCTCTAATCAAAAGATAAGGAAACAGGAGTTTCCTATATCCATACTGACACGGATAATACAGATTTCACGGATATACTTATTTCATCCGGCTGTATAATCCGTGTCTCTTACTCCGGAACACAAACGGTAGTCAACCAATTTTCATCCTGAACGAAAACTTATCCCTCCAGTATTTCCTTCAGCAGGTATAGTCGCGTAATGGACGGATGGTAGAACGGATCGGGATAATGCGCCTTAATGTCATTCAGATTAGCCTGCACGAAACATGGCACATCAAAAATAACTTCCGCCTCATTCAGTTTCACTTCTTTCGGGAAAGTGGCATGAGCAGCCCAGTCACACAGAGCTTCGACACTTTCTTTTTCATAAGAATATTCTTTCATAATGGTTCAATCCGATTTTCCGGCAAAGATAAAACAAAAAAATTATTTTTCGATTGAACAAAAAAAGACAGCGCTTGTTATATAAATGTGTTTTTCATAGTATTAGATATAAGATTAATTGAGACCAAAGCCTGCTTGTGAAAGTAGGTGGAGGTACAACAGAAGCGTCTGTTGACCAAATGAATGCTTTAAAGAGCATCGGTTTGCCTCAAAACCGATGCTTTTTTTTACCATTTTATGGCATTTTAGAAATATTATTCGTAAGTTTGTCACATTGATAGTAAAAGACAGACTATGAACGTTCCTGTTATATTCCGATATTTGAAAGACCTGGCCGCCAATAATAATCGCGACTGGTTCAATGCCCACCGAGATGCATATGAAACGGCCCGTAAAGAATTCGAGAACCTTCTGACAGCTGTCATCGCACGCATCTCGCTGTTCGACGAAACGATCCGGGGCATTGAAGCCAAGGACTGTACGTACCGCATCTACCGCGACACTCGTTTCAGCGAGGACAAAACGCCCTATAAAATACACATGGGCGGCTATATCAATGCCAAAGGAAAAAAATCGAATCATTGTGGTTACTATCTCCACCTGCAACCGGACAACTGCCTGCTGGCTGGCGGGAGTTATTGTCCTCCTCCGGCCTTACTGAGGGCCCTCCGGCAGGCTGTATATGACAATATTGATGAATTTCGCAGCATTGTGGAAGATCCCGCCTTCAGTTGTTATTTTCCCGTTATTGGAGAAACATTTCTGAAAACTGCTCCTAAAGGGTTCCCCAAGGATTTCCCCTATCTGAAATACCTGCAATGCAAGGAATACACCGTCAACTGTTCTTTGCCGGACAGTTTCTTCCTGGCTCCCGACTTTCTGGATCAGACGGCAAAAATCTTCTGCCAGATGAAACGCTTTGCCGATTTCGTGAACTACACCATAGACGATTTTGAATGAACCCGATTATACTAACTTAAAACATTTGAATTATGGTCATAGACAAACTTGAAAACATAGAAAAGTATGCGTCACTGAACCCCTTGTTCGCACAAGCCGTGGAGTTCCTGAAATCGCACGACCTGAACGCTCTCGAACTGGGTAAAACCGAACTGAAAGGTAAGGACCTGCTTGTAAACGTGACAGAGACCAAGCCCAAAACCAAAGAACAGGCACGCCTCGAAACCCACAGGGACTTTATTGACATTCAAATACCTCTATCGGGAACCGAAATCATGGGCTACACTCCCGCCTGCGACTGCCAACCGGCCGACGCTCCCTACAACGAAGAAAAAGACATCACTTTCTTCGAAGGGCTGGCCGAAAGCTATATTGACGTGAAACCCGGCATGTTTGCCATCTTTTTCCCGCAGGACGGACACGCTCCCGGCATCACTCCGGACGGCGTAAAGAAAATAATCATAAAAGTGAAAGCTTGAACAAAACCGAACTAACAATAAAAACTCATCCGTTATGGAAACACTAAATCTTATAAAAAACGATCCTTGGCTCGAGCCTTACGCTGATGCCATCAACGGACGACACCAGCATGCCATAGACAAGGAAGCCGAACTGACAAACAACGGAAAGAAGACACTTTCCGAATTTGCATCCGGTTATCTTTACTTTGGCCTGCACCGAACTGAAAGCGGTTGGGTTTTCCGCGAATGGGCTCCCAACGCCACCCAAATTTTCCTGACCGGAACGTTCAACGGCTGGAAAGAAGAAAAGAAATTCAGCCTGAAGCGTAAAAATAATGGCAACTGGGAACTGAAACTCCCGGCCGATTCGCTGAAACATGGCGACCTGTACAAGCTGAAAGTCTATTGGGAAGGAGGATGTGGCGAACGCATACCCGCATGGGCTACCCGTGTCGTACAGGACGACGAAACCAAGATATTCAGCGCACAAGTATGGGATCCCGCCAAACCATACAAAATGAAAAAACGCGCCTTCAAAGCGGCAACCGATCCGTTGCTGATCTACGAATGCCACATCGGTATGGCCCAGCAGGAAGAGAAGGTGGGCAGCTATAAGGAATTTCAGGAGAAAGTTTTGCCACGCGTGGCGGCGGACGGCTACAACTGTATCCAGATCATGGCTATCCAGGAACATCCCTATTATGGAAGTTTCGGTTATCACGTGTCCAGTTTCTTTGCCGCATCATCACGTTTCGGCACCCCAGACGAACTGAAGGAACTGATTGACACAGCCCATGGCATGGGTATCGCAGTCATTATGGATATCGTACATTCGCATGCCGTAAAGAACGAAGTGGAAGGATTGGGCAACTTTGCAGGTGACCCCAACCAGTACTTCTACCCAGGCGACCGTCACGAACATCCGGCATGGGACTCACTCTGTTTCGACTACGGCAAGAACGAGGTAATCCACTTCCTGCTCTCCAACTGCAAATATTGGATGGAAGAATACCACTTCGACGGTTTCCGCTTTGACGGTGTGACATCCATGCTTTACTACAGCCACGGATTGGGAGAAGCGTTCTGTAATTACGGTGACTACTTCAACGGTCATCAGGACGACAATGCCATCTGTTACCTGACGTTGGCCAACCGTCTGATACACCAAGTCAACCCCAAGGCCATCACCATCGCTGAAGAGGTTTCAGGTATGCCCGGGCTGGCCGCCAAATACGAGGACGGCGGATACGGCTTCGACTACCGCATGGCTATGAATATCCCTGATTACTGGATTAAGACTATTAAAGAAAAGATCGATGAAGACTGGAAACCGTCGAGCATGTTCTGGGAAGTGACCAACCGCCGCTCCGACGAGAAGACCATCTCATACGCCGAGAGTCATGACCAGGCACTGGTAGGCGACAAGACCATCATCTTCCGCCTGATAGATGCCGACATGTATTGGCATATGCAGAAAGGTGACGAGAATTACGTTGTGAAACGTGGTATTGCTCTGCACAAGATGATTCGCCTGCTGACGGCCACTACCATCAACGGAGGTTACCTCAACTTCATGGGTAACGAGTTCGGCCATCCCGAATGGATTGACTTCCCCCGTGAAGGCAACGGATGGTCGTGCAAGTATGCCCGCCGCCAATGGAACCTGGTGGACAACAAGAATCTGGCCTATCACTATCTGGGTGACTTCGATGCCGCCATGCTGAAAGTCATCAAGAGCGTGAAGAATTTCCAGTCCACTCCCGTACAGGAAATCTGGCACAACGATGGTGACCAGGTTCTGGCCTACATGCGTAAGGATTTGGTGTTTGTGTTCAATTTCAATCCAAAGCAGTCGTTTACAGACTACGGATTCCTGGTACCCGCAGGTTGTTACGAAGTTATTCTCAACACCGACGATCCCGCTTACGGAGGTTACGGATTTGCAGACGACACAGTGAAGCATTTCACCATTCCCGATCCTCTCTATAAAAAGGAGAAAAAAGAATGGATGAAGCTGTATATTCCTGCACGCACAGCCGTAGTACTGAGAAGAAAGAAATAATAATAGAGTCCATAAAAATAGAAGGGGAATGCGTCTCAGACGCGTTCCCCTTCTGTTTTCTATTTCTCCAGAAGATTATTCAGCCTGCAACTGAATATCAATCTGCTTCAACATATTATTCACATTGTCCAGCATAGATTTCTGTTTCGGATTAGTCAGCAACTTGGCTGCAGACTCCAGATAACCTTTAGCCTCCGTATAGATCGTTTTAGCCTTGTCTCTGTCGGTAGCCAGTGTCTTGGTAGCGTCATTATACTTCAAAGCACCGAGGCTGTACAAAGCACTTGTATTGTTTTTCTGAATTTCCAGAATTTCCTTGTAGGCTTCTTCGGCAGCTTCTGTCTTTCCGGCCTTTTGCGCCATGATACCTGCATTCAGATAGTAAGTGGTGTACATCTTGGTCAGCGACTTGTCACCCGGAACTTCTTTCAAGCCTTCCTTAATGGTAGCAAGATACTCGTCATTCTTCTTCAGATCTTTCAAGGCACCAGCCTTTCCGATATAGGCATTGACAAGATTATACTTCTTCTGCACTGCAATATCAAAATACTTCACTGCATCTGCAGGTTTCTTAATTTTATCAGCACAAATACCGCAGTTGAATGCGATAACCGAGTCTTGATTGTTCGTTTGGTTCAGGTAATTACTGAAATTGGTGTAGGCAGCCTGATAATCCTTGGCTTCCAAGGCGGCAATGCCATCATTTCTCAATTTTGCAAGATCCGCTTCCTGAGCGAAAAAGTTTGTAGCTGCACAACATAGTGCAAGAGATAAGATTAATTTTTTCATATTGCTTTAATTATTAAAAAAATGTATTCTCAAAAGTAAGAGTACATCTTGTAAGAAACAAATTTCTTTCACTTTTTTTGAGTATTCGTCCCAAAATGTAACATGTATTAGCTTTTCTTCTTCTCCGTTATTTCCGTTATCCGATTAATACTTTCATGTTGTCGGACTAAATCAAGTACGGTTTGGAGAAGCCCAATCGAAAAACTATATTTTTCATTTGCCTCTCCCCTCGCCTTTATGTATCTTTGCCCCCGACATAAATCTGCATTGTCATGAACAAATTCCAACTTACCTCTGACTACCAGCCCACCGGCGACCAGCCCGAAGCCATCCGGCAACTCACTGACGGTATCCTTCAGGGACTTCCTGCCCAGTGTCTGCTGGGTGTCACAGGATCCGGCAAGACGTTTACTATCGCCAACGTTGTGGCCAACATCAACAAACCTACCCTCATCCTCAGCCACAACAAAACCCTGGCTGCCCAGCTCTACAGCGAATTCAAAAGCTTCTTCCCCAACAACGCTGTCGAGTACTACGTATCCTATTATGACTATTATCAGCCCGAAGCTTACATCCCTTCGTCAGATACCTATATCGAAAAAGACCTCGCCATCAACGACGAAATAGACAAGCTCCGGCTTGCCGCCACTTCTGCCCTGCTCAGCGGACGCCAAGATGTGATTGTCATCTCCTCCGTGTCCTGCATCTACGGCATGGGGAACCCTGCTGACTTCTACAACAATTGTATTGACGTTATCCGGGGTAAGATATTCAGTCGCAATGTCTTCCTGCGCCGATTGGTGGACAGCCTCTACCTGCGCAACGACATCGACCTCAACCGCGGCAATTTCCGTGTCAAAGGTGATACGGTTGACATTTTCCTGGCCTACAGCGACAGTATCCTGCGTGTTTGTTTCTGGGACGACGAAGTAGATAGTATCGAAGAAGTGGATCCCGTCAGCGGTGTCACACTGGGAACATTCGAAAGTTATAAGATTTATCCCGCCAACCTGTTCATGACCACAAAAGAAAATACCCTTCGCGCCATCCATGAGATCGAGGACGACCTTCACAAGCAAGTTGAATTCTTCGAAAAGGAAGGCCGTATGCTGGAAGCCAAACGCATCTACGAAAGGGTTACCTACGATATGGAAATGATACGCGAGCTGGGACATTGTTCGGGTATAGAGAACTATTCCCGCTATTTCGACGGACGCGCCGAAGGAACACGCCCTTATTGCCTGCTCGACTTTTTTCCCAAGGACTATCTCATCGTCATTGACGAAAGCCACGTCACGGTTCCACAGCTCCGTGCCATGTATGGCGGCGACCGTGCCCGCAAGGAAAATCTGGTAGAATATGGATTCCGCCTTCCTGCCGCCCGCGACAATCGTCCGCTTACTTTCGGAGAATTTGAATCACTGGCTCATCAGGTCATTTATGTCAGTGCCACGCCTGCCGAATATGAACTGCACCGTTCCGAAGGCATTGTCGTGGAACAGGTAATCCGCCCCACCGGCTTGCTCGACCCTGTCATCGAGGTACGTCCCACCCATAACCAGATTGATGACCTTATGGAGGAAATCCAAGTCCGGATCGAACGGGA
The DNA here is from genome assembly GCA_019116805.1 of Candidatus Bacteroides merdavium. Classification (GTDB taxonomy): domain Bacteria; phylum Bacteroidota; class Bacteroidia; order Bacteroidales; family Bacteroidaceae; genus Bacteroides; species Bacteroides merdavium. The sequence goes on from DXAV01000051.1 coordinate 12,801, forward strand.
CGAACGTACGCTTGTCACCACCCTTACCAAACGCATGGCCGAAGAATTGGCCGAGTTTCTGCTCAATCACAACGTCCGTTGCAATTACATCCACAGCGATATCGAAACCCTTGAACGCGTCAAGATCATGTCCGACCTGCGCGAGGGTATTTACGATGTTCTGATCGGTGTCAACCTTCTGCGCGAAGGTCTTGACCTGCCGGAAGTATCACTGGTGGCCATTCTCGATGCGGATAAAGAAGGCTTTCTGCGCTCTCACCGCTCACTCACGCAAACAGCCGGACGTGCGGCCCGCAATGTAAACGGACGTGTCATCATGTATGCCGACCACATTACCGACAGCATGCGCCAGACTATTGAAGAAACCGAGCGCCGCCGTGAAAAGCAGCTTCGCTACAACGAAGAACATGGCATCACTCCCCACCAGATACAAAAGCAAAAGGCTCCCAATCCGTTGTCCAGCATTACCGCCTCTTCCGAGACGCCCAATCGTCCTGCCGCTCCTCGCCCATATATCGAGCCCGAGCCTTCACATATCATAGCAGCCGACCCCATCACCCTGCATATGTCGCCTGAACAGCTTCGCAAGAGTATTGAACGTACTCGCCGCCTCATGCAGGAAGCAGCCAAGAACCTCGAATTCCTCCAGGCAGCCCAGTATCGCGACGAATTACTGAAGATGGAAGATCAGCTAAAGCAATTAATCGAAAATGGTTAATGATAAAGTTGCCATAATGAATTAAAAATAAAGGGTTCGTTTTTGGTTCGTTTTTTCGCTCAAAAGTGAGTCTAGAAACCTTTTTTTTAATTCTTGTAGCAGGATAATTAAAGAGGTAAAAACAAAAAGAAGAAAGCGTATTTAATTGAAAATCAATAAATAAACTTCCTTCTTCTTTTTGTGATTCCGTTGCGATTCGAACGCAAGACCCACGCCTTAGAAGGGCGTTGCTCTATCCAGCTGAGCTACGGAACCAGCCTTAATTGCGGTGCAAAGGTAGTTCTTTTTGTCGAAACTGCAAAAATTTGGGGACAAAACTTCGGGGAAAACACTATTTTCATCGTTTTTCCCTATAGAAATAGTACCAACAGACGGCTATCAAAGGAATATATTGCAGCAAAAAGGCCATCATCTGCTGTGCCGTACTCCCCCATCCAGACGTCCAGACATGGATGCAGTCGCTCAAGCGGGAGTAATCCAGGAAAGCAAACATCTGCGCTGCAAAAAAAGACACAACCAGATAGAGCACAATGAAACGGTGCAGGTTCATCAGTCCCTCCACCGCATCACTATCCGTACGGTAGCGCCCACTGATACAACCATAGAACAACCCCATTACCACCATACCGACCGCCAGCAGAAGAGAAAAGCCGTCCGTCAAAGGTGATCGGAGCAGTCCGCCGTCTATCCCCCGCAACACAGCCCAAGGCGAAAAAGTGGCCAGCAACAGCACTGCCACATAGATGCCTCCCGCCAGCATCGCACTCTGCAAAGCCCTGCGTTCCTTGCGGGACAACTGCCGACATTCTGTTTCACGACGACAACGGGACCTGTATCTCCGCCGGCAGGCATCAGCCAGTCCTGAATGCAACCACATCCCGATACCCGCCACTACCAGCAATACGGGTCCCAGTGCCCTGAAACTCGTGAAATTCGTTACGACATGACGCAGAAACCATCTTAATCCTTCAGGACCCAGCAGACTTCGGACACGGACCACCTCTCCCGTTTCCGGACGCAAGGTTTCCATGCCATAGACTTCGGAAATCCATGACAGAAGCACTACGGAACAGGCCAGCAGGAAGAATACCGTAGCCGGATGCCAGATGTACCGTCTATTCTTCATCCGCTTCCAGATTGTCAATATCAAGTATCCTCAACTCCAGAGCACGCACCACCAGTCGGGTTGCATTCACGCTCCCTCCTTCATTGTTGGGGAACAGACGGCCTACCAGATCATTCTGCCGCTTCTCCAGCGACTTCACGCCGAAAGGCATTCCCTTCAGGTTGGCAATCATCTCTTTCGTATAGCCCAATGCCAAATGACGCAGAAAACGCTCGTCATATTCGTCAATGTCATAACTGATGACGGCTTCCTGACGTTTGGCCTCATTCAGCACCGAACGGCGGAAGCGTTCCACAATCTTCTCCAGAATGGGATAATTGAAGACCAGTTTCCTGCCGTCCATCACCGCCTGCACATCCGTCTTTGTCAGCAGTTCGCCCGTCTTCAGTATGATACCGTCGGCACCGGCATCCAGCACGTCCACCCACAGCTTTTCATTCAGGATTTCACCCGTAAATATCAGGACATGCACACCCGGATACTTACGGAAAATGTTCCGACAGATATCCACACCCACTGTTGTGGAGCCTCCCAATCCCAAGTCGAGCAACACCAGGTCAGGCAGTTCCTTCTCCATCAGCGGCCAGAACTCCTGTTCGGTCATGGCGGTACCTATCACTTCCGCATCAGGAATTTCGTGACGGAATATCTCTTCCGTCCCCTTCAGCTCCAGCTTCACGTCTTCTACTATGATTACCTTATATTTCATCGCTATCCAATGTATTTATAAATTTCCTGTATTTCTTTTTCAATTCTCCTTCTCCATTCACCTGCGGGGAATGGTGAAATAGACCGTAAATCCCCGACCGTCACGGACCGGCTCCGCATTGATGCGGCAGCCACGCCGTCCGGCATAATCGTCATGGTCACGGATAATCTGCTTGCAAATCAGATATTCCGTCCCCTGCAAGCGTCCGTCCTTGCCAGACACCATCCGTTCCAGGCTCGGATAGAACAGATGGTTCAGTTCTTCCTGTGTCTTCTCCCGCCGTGTATCGGTGAAGCAGAAGCGGACAAAGCTACCGTCCACTCCGGCTGTAAGCCGAAGCTCTCCATCTGCCGGAACCGTCAGAGCCTCGTCCATCAGACATTCCAGCAGGAAGCGAAGCTGGTGGACATCACCCACCACTTGCACATCCGTCGTCTCCACCGTCAGCGTAACGGAAGCCCTGCTCCCCTTCACAGCCTTCCGAAAATATCTCTCTGCCGCCTCCATCAGTTCCGGGACAGGGATGACCGTCCGTCGGAATGTCACTTCCTCCAACTGGCGCGAAGCGCAGGAACTGAGCAACGTGAAGACCCCACGATAATACTCGACCAGTTCCTTGATATCCCTGACGGTTTCCTCTTCGCCAACCGCGTCCAGTGTCTGCGAACGGAGCCTTCCGACGAGCTGTTTGATCCTGTTCGGATAGTAGAGCGTCTCGTGCTTGATGGTAGAAAGACAGTTGTCCAGTACCATGTTCTGCACATGAAGCTGGCTGTCTTCGTAGGAAGCCCGCCGCGCTTCGTCTTCCGCCAGTTCGATGTCGCGATATTTGGTCGCCAGCTTCACCACCGCATTGAACAGTACAATAGCCAGATAGCGTGCCACCAGCTCCAGCAGCAACTGGTCGCCTTCCTGCTCCGTGCCCAGCCTGCGTTCCAGATGCAGCACACCGATGCATCGTTTCGCGCCACCCGCTTCCACCATCAGCGGCAGCATTTGTGTGCACGAGGAAAGCAATGTTTTCTGCTCCTCCATACACTGTTTTATCAGTTCCATCCGTATGCTTTCATCATTCCCCGCCTCCCTCGGGCTACATACATAATCCAGCCGATGAGCATTCTCATTGTATATTGCAATGCCCAGCCGGTCGATACCGACAAGCTCGTTCATGGCATGGAATGTCTCGTCCGCTATCCGTTGGGGAATTAACTCCAGACCGTCTTCCTCGTTCCCTGCATCAGGAACCATGCGCGAAGCCTTGAACACCTGGCTGTCTATCTCGAGCACCTGCTCCAGATTCCAGCGGTCCACCAGCCGCTTGCGGAAATAGAGGAAATAATAGCCCAGCCCCAAAGCGAAAAAAAGGAATACTGTCAGCCAGATGCCCACCGTCCGGTTACCGGCCGAACGCTCCAACCGTCGGCAATAGTCTTCCAGCGACTGGTCTTCGCCCAGCAGCTTGTAGAGGGCCGTATAGGCATCGTTGTTATACCGGTAGGCGTCCCAGCATTTCAAGGCCATAAAGGCTACCGCCGCCTCGTTGCGGATGTCCAGTATCACATGGTAGTCCGTGTCAAACCAGGCATCCCACCATTGCAGCTCCGCCGCACTCCCCTCGCCTTCCAATGCCATCGGCACATCGGCACGTCCTTCGCCATATCGGGCCGCATGTTCGTTCAGGCACCACATGGCGGAATCGACATACGCCAGCGTCTGCTCATATTCGCGGTCGATGTTGCTGTAGTAAGCCGCATTGGCATAGTCCGAGGCCCATAGCAGCAGTTCGTCATAAGCTCCGCCGTCGATTTGCGCCAGCGAGTCCTGCACGACAACCGACGAAGAGTCAACCGTCAGGCCCGTGCTCCTACCTTCCGTCTGCACCTTTCCTTCCCCACACGAAGCCAGTCCTGCCGACAGCACCAGTACCAGCAGCATCAGAGCCTTCCTCACTCCTACAGGCAGGCGGAAATAAAAACGGCTTCCCCTGCCCAACTCGCTCTCCACGCCGAACTTGCATACCCCGAACAGTGCGTTCGTCTTCCGATATTTCTCGATAATGCCCTTGCAGTTCATCAGCCCGAAGCCGCTTCCCTTGCTTTTCTTCAGTTCTTCCCGGTCATCGGCATCATTCATCCCGATAGCTTTCGGGTCGTATATCTTCTCTTCGGTCAGACAGATGACATCCTCCTTCGACAATCCCCTTCCTGTATCCTCCACCGATATCTCCACATAGTCCTCCCTGCTTTCGGCATACACTTTCACGCTGCCTCCTTCCGGCGTATATTTGCGTGCATTCTCCACCAGCGTGTTCAGCATAAACAGCGTCAGTGCCCGGTCGGCCTTCACGCAAGCATCCGTGGGCATTACCTCGAACGTCAGCCTGCGCATTTCGAACACGCGCCTGCCCTTGCCCAGCAACACAAACAGTTCATCGAGCTCAAAGTTTTCGATGTGGAGGCTCAGCGCTCCCTGCTTCATTTTGATCCACAGAGCCAGGATGTCGTTGTATTCGTTGATGGTCGTCACCAGTTCGTCCATATACTGATACTTCTCGGCCCGGATCTCTGCCTGACCGACGAGACCTTTGCGCGTCAGCTTGTCCGCCTCGTTGGCCAGGCGGTCTATGTAGGGATAAATGCCGTTGACAATGGCCAGACAAGCCTTCTTTTCCAGATTGCGCCGCTTGTTGTCAGCAATGTGCCGTTCATAAACGTATCGTTGCTTCTCCAGCCTGCGGCGTTCGTCGCCCAGCGTGATGGTAGTCATGCCGTTCTCCAGTGCCCACCGCACGTAGGGATTCAATATCTTCAATACCGCCACCTCGTCGCGTCCCATGTGCAGATGAGGAAACACCAGCCTGTGGTCTTCAATACGGAAGTCCCTCGTACCAAACAGACTTTCCATGTCGTCCGCCACCGCCTGACAGATGGCATCAGCCACTTCCTCCTCCGCCTGTGCGTCGGTAGGAATGGAGGCAGTTATCTTCTGGCCCACGTCCAACACCAGTTGCAACCGCCGCAAGTGGCGTTTGTTGCGCGCCTTCGACCATCGGTTGAAGAACCAGAAGAAGACCAAGACAGTCACGATGCCGCCCACTACAGCCAGCGACCACAAGTTCAACTGATGTATTCCCCGCTCCAACGCTTCGTATCGGCTTTCCAGTTCCTTGTCCTGTCGGGTGTCGTCCAGGATGTCCAGATATATATTCCGGTTATAGTCCGAGCACTCCTTCCTGCCCAGTCCGGCATAGGCCACACTGAGCTGCTCACGGATACGCGAAATCCATTCGGGCACGGTCTTCAGTTTGTGTTTCATCCACTCCTGCTCCACAGGCACGGCATCACGTCGGTCGAACATCTTCAGACGGTCCAGACTGTCGTTGCAATGGTAGTATTGCCGATGGTGGTTGTTCACATAGTCCAGCGCCACCTCCAGCGTGTCCAGCGCCTCCTGATAACGCCCGTGCTCGTTCAAGTAGCGTCCTATCGAGACATACGTACCCGCCAGTTGATAGACATCGCCGTATCGGGCAAACTTCTGCAAGGCCAGTTGCCCCAGGCGCAGAGGAAGAAGCGTATCCACAGGCAGGCCGAACCTCTCCAACGCATGGCTCCGCTGGTTTCGGAATAGCTCATAGGTCCCTCCCGAAGCCATCAGTTCAGCCAGTCCCTGCACCCCTGCCGCCTCAAAGTAAAGGAAGCCTTTCCGCGATGCCGCCAGCCAGGTAGCATACAGTTCGTCAAATTCGTGCAGGTGCCGCTCCTCCGCCGTCTGTCCGTCCACCAGTCCGGCCGCTCCGCGGATATAATGATAGTGCAGCCATTGGCTGGTATCAGCTGCCAGGGTTGTCACCTCAGGTACCCGTCTGATACATTCCAATGCCTCAGGGCGCTGTTGCAGGTAATAATAGTAAACCGCCGACACGAGGTAAAACTCCGCACGGGCATAGTCCAGCCGTTCCCGTCCGTGTCCTTCGGCAAAGAGGGCGTCATCCTCTGCGATGCGGTTCATGCGCCGCAAGGCACTGATGCGATAATCATAGAATTCCTTGTTCATGGCCGTGCGCTGATACACCCTCATCAGGCCAATATCAGCCACCAGCAGTTCCAGCTCGTTCCGGGTCTGTTCATAGACAGACAGATACAACCTTTCCGCCTTCTCGTAGTCCATCTGCATGAATGCATGGAAAGCCAGGCTGTTGCAGGCTTCAGCCTTCCCCGAACGATAGAAGCGTACAGTCCGCTCCGCCTGCTTCGCCGCCTCATACAGCGAATCTAGGTTCCTGTAGCGAAAGTTATAGGCAGCGCGGTTCAGTGAGTCCACCCGGCGTACCTCCCCTTCGGGAGCCATACCCGAACACGAGACCATTGCCATCCACACACACAGCAAACATCCCCACACCGCCTCATACCTCTTTCGCCGCTTCATTCCATTTAATTAAAAATTGAGAATTGAAAATGGAGCATTACCCCCATTGATATCCAATATTTGATATCTAATATTTAATATTTGTCATCTCCCGTACATCGTCTCATAGTACTTCTGGTAGTCCCCTGAAGTCACGTTGTCCATCCACTCCTGGTTATCCAGATACCAGCGCACCGTCTTCTCGATACCCTCCTCAAACTGAAGGCTCGGCTCCCAGCCCAGTTCCTGCTGAAGCTTCGTCGAATCAATGGCGTAGCGCATGTCGTGGCCCAGCCGGTCTGTCACGAAGGTTATCAGGTCCATGTCCTCCCCTTCCTTGCGGCCCAGCAGACGATCCACCGTGTTGATCACCACTTTGATGATGTCAATGTTCTTCCACTCGTTGAAGCCGCCGATATTATAGGTTTCCGCAATCTTCCCATTATGGAAAATCACGTCAATGGCACGCGCGTGGTCTTCCACGTACAGCCAGTCACGCACGTTCTCGCCCTTACCATACACCGGCAACGGCTTGCGGTGGCGGATGTTGTTGATGAACAGCGGTATCAGCTTCTCCGGAAACTGGTACGGGCCGTAGTTGTTCGAACAGTTCGTCACGATGGTAGGCATCCCGTACGTGTCGTGGTAGGCACGCACAAAGTGGTCGCTCGATGCTTTCGAGGCTGAGTACGGGCTGTGCGGATTGTACTTCGTCGTCTCATAGAAGAACTCCTTGCCGTAAGCCAGGTGGTGTTTGCCCGACGAAGCCTTTGTCGTGAACGGCGGTTCGATGCCTTCTGGATGTGTCATCTCCAGTGCACCATACACCTCGTCCGTCGAGATGTGGTAGAACCGCTTGCCCTCATATTTCTCCGGCAGGCTTTCCCAATACAGCTTCGCAGCCTGCAGCAGGCTCAGCGTGCCCATCACATTCGTCTGTGCAAACGAAAACGGGTCCTTGATACTGCGGTCCACGTGGCTCTCTGCTGCCAGGTGGATAATGCCGTCCACCTTCTCCTCCTGCATCAGGCGGTAGAACGCGTCGAAGTCGCAGATGTCCATCTTCACGAACTTGTAGTTCGGACGGTCTTCGATGTCCTTCAGATTGGCCAGATTACCCGCATACGTCAGCTTGTCCAGGTTGATGATGCGATACTCCGGATACTTGTTCACAAACAGGCGAACCACATGGCTGCCGATGAAACCGGCTCCGCCGGTGATTACGATATTGCGTTTGAATGTTGACATTTTAATTGAACATTAAAAGTTGAAAATTGAAATCCTCATTCCTGGTTCTTCAAAGGTTGGCCTTTCCCGTCCGTTTCATCTCGTCGATCACCCTCAGCAGATATTGGCCATACTGGTTCTTCAACATCGGCTGCGCCAGCTCGCGCATCTTGTCGGCAGTTATCCAGCCCTGACGGAAAGCGATACCCTCCAGGCAAGCGACTTTCAATCCCTGACGTTTCTCGATGACTTCAATAAAGGTTGATGCCTCGCTCAGCGAGTCGTGCGTACCCGTGTCCAGCCAGGCAAAGCCGCGTCCCAAGGTCTGCACCTTCAGTTCCCCGTCCTCCAGGAAACGCTGGTTCACGGTCGTGATTTCCAGTTCCCCACGGGCCGACGGCTTGATGTGCTTCGCTATGTCCACTACCTTGTTCGGGTAGAAGTACAGCCCCACCACCGCATAGTTCGATTTCGGTTCTTTCGGTTTCTCCTCGATGGAGAGGCAGTTACCCTCCTGGTCGAACTCCGCCACACCGTAGCGTTCCGGATCGCTCACCCAGTAGCCGAACACCGTCGCCTTCTTCTCTTCTTCCGCCGTGCGCACCGCATCCTTCAGCATCGCGCTCAGCCCGTTGCCGTGGAAGATGTTGTCGCCCAGCACCAGGCAGGCCGAGTCATCGCCGATAAAGTCCGCTCCGATGATGAACGCCTGTGCCAGTCCGTCCGGACTCGGCTGCTCCGCATACTCAAAGCGTACCCCGAAGTCCGATCCGTCGCCCAGCAGACGCTTGAAGCCCGGCAAGTCATGAGGCGTAGAGATGATAAGAATTTCGCGGATACCGGCCAGCATCAGCACCGAGATGGGATAATAGATCATCGGTTTGTCAAAGATAGGAATCAGCTGCTTGCTGATACCCTTGGTGATGGGATACAGGCGCGTTCCGCTGCCGCCTGCCAAAACAATACCTTTCATATCTAAGTCGTTCTTAAGATTTTCGATACACGTTATTTACACAAAGTTAGAAATTCCCCCCGACATACCCAAACCTCCACAAACAAAAAATCGGGCAAAGCCGCCTCTCAGCCACTCCGCCCGATTTCTCATATCCTATTCTTTATCTGATATATTGTCCTTCAACCCAATTATTCGTAATATGTTTCACCAAAATACGTCCTTGTTTCTGCTCAAAGAAAACATACCACGTAGTCTTACGCGCACTCTTCCGCCTGAAGAAAGCATATTCTATATCCGCACCCAAATAAGCAAAATGATAAGCCAGCGAATCGGCAATCTTATAATGCGGGACATTCGGCAATTGCGAAATAAAGTCCACAATATCATCCACAATTTTTTCCGCAGCTTCGTAAGTGGACAGATAACCCTCCTTCACTAATGTTTGAGGCAGAATACTCAGAAAGTCCTCCGCTTCTGGTAAAATTCGAATTTCACATGTCTGCATAGATTTCCTTCAATTTCCCTTTGCAGGCATCCCGAAATTGCTCAAGCGTCACGCCTCGTTCCCATTCCTGTTCAAAAGCCTCCGACACCTTCTGCCGTTCTACGAAGTTCAGTACGGACTGCACATCTTCCAACGCCTCCATTCCCATAATCTGTTTCACCAGCCTCACTTTCAGCGCATCTATACTTCCATACCCGGCAATCGGTTCAATCACCTCCTGCCTGCATGCCTGCTGCTTATCATATTCCTGAGTCGTCTTCATATCCATTCTTTTTCTGTTCCTATCTTCGTGTAACAAAGATATGCAATTCCCTGCAGAAAACCAAATCTCCATCACCTCAATCCCCTTACTCCACAAACAAAAAATCGGGCGAAGCCGCCTCTCAGCCACTCCGCCCGATTTCTCATATCCTAATATTTGATATCTGATATTTAATATTTGCTATTTGACTCTCATTTTTTCGTCAATCTGCTTGTAGTTGATTCCATACTTTATTCGGATTCATCCGTGTATCTTCTAATGAGAGAATAATAATATCACGATTTTGAACCGTATAATAAAGTTTATTCTGAGGAGTCACGACACATTGACGAATGCTCTTGTCTTGCAAGGTTACAGGAAAAGAATATGGGTTACGTCGAATGATAGATATACAATGTTGAAAATCATCCAAAAAATTTTGCTGAACCCGAAAACCCCATTCATTCAACAAAAAATCTAATAGAGCATCCAACCTCTGTTCAGCCCGAGGAGAAACAATCAGATTATATTCACCTTCCATACTTCTTCAGAAACTCTTCCACACCTCTGCACTCCCCACGTCTGTACTGCTCCAAGCCGATTCTAACGTCTTCCCACACATAGTCAGGTATCACGTCATGAACTGTTTCCGACGGTTTTCCATAAGCCGCTACAGGCTCATGCATTTCAGCCTTCAAATCTTCCGACTTCCCATATATTTTAGGTTTCTCCATATTTCTTTTTCTGCAAAAGTAATGAAAAGACGTCGCATAAGCAACTGAAAGCAAAGCTTTTTCAATTTATCCTCCCCTACTACCCAAACAAAAAATCGGGCGAAGCCGCCTCTCAGCCACTCCGCCCGATTTTTCATATCCAATTATACTTTATAACGTCATCAAACTTTCCATTTTGGCCACAAAAAGCTCCGTACTTTCCATATAAGGCACCACTTCCTCCTCCGTTATATCATACATGTCGTCATAATCTCCCGATTGCCTTAATTCATACAAACGGGAGAAAAGCCTTCCATATTCTCGCTCCAAAAGCCCTTGTGTAACAAACTTTGCTCCAATCAAATGTATCACACCACTATGAGTTTTAGCAACGATACCTTTATCCAAGAGTAAAGCAGAAGCCATATGAAAAGCCGCATAATACAAACGGTTACCAGCCAAGTTCCAAAATCCCAATTGCGCCACAGCTTTGGCTTCTTTCAGACTATCATAAGCTTTCTGTTTCCTATATCCGATTAAAGCCTTCTTTTCCTCAATACTCAGCATAACTCAATCCCCTCCTTCAAAACATCCTTATAAAGTGGAAGCATATTTCTACGTTCCCAATCACTAAAGGTATAAAGCATCGGATGAATTTCCGCATCTATCATCCAACCCAGCTCAAACAAAGGATACGCAAATTCATCAAAATCAGAAGGAGACAATTTCTGTTTGTCCAGCAAAATCAAGATATCCCAATCAGACCCCTCATGATAGTCACCACGAGCCTGAGAACCAAAAAGAATGACTTTAGCATTCATCGGCATTATCTCTGCCGACCTATTTTTGATAGACTGCAATATGTATTCTCTACGCCCCATACATATATAGTTATGTAGGTCGGCGGCATTGCTGCCGCTTTCCCCATTAAGAACTGTACGTGCGACTTTCACCGCATACAGCTCCGATAATTCTAAATTTAATTCTCATAAAATTAAATCGGCTCATAATCATCTTGCG
>DXAV01000052.1 GCA_019116805.1 Candidatus Bacteroides merdavium
CGTATAGTTCTGCACAAAAGCCAACATATCTGGATTTTGGCTCAAGTCCGGAGCATTGCTCTTCAAGTAGGAAAGTCCCATGAAAAGGAAAGAGAAACCGAATATGAATTCACCGACAGACTTGCGGTTGCTTTTTTGAGAGAAAAGAAGAGGGATACCAAAAGCGAGGAGGGGAAGAGCAAAAGCGGCAATATCAACCTTGAAACCCAGTGCGGAAATGATCCAGGCCGTGACCGTGGTACCGATATTGGCACCCATAATGACACCGATGGACTGGGAAAGGGTCAACAAGCCTGCGTTTACGAAACTGACCACCATAACGGTCGTTGCGGAAGAAGACTGCACCAAGGCAGTAATCAGTACACCGGTCAAGACTCCGGTCACCCGGTTAGTAGTCATTGCCGTTAAAATTCTCCTTAGGCGGTCGCCGGCGAACTTTTGGAGGCCTTCACTCATAATCTTCATACCGTAAAGGAACAAAGCCAACGAACCGAACAGCTTTAATAAATCATAAAAAGAATACTCCATCTTTAATTAATTAAGGGGTTTCTTTGCTTCATCTGTTATTAATCTTATCTTTAAAGTCGCTAAACCCAAAAACAAAAGATCATGAAACACATGTTACAAATTTGTTGCAAAAATAATAATATTTATAAAGAATTCCCTATAGGAAGCTCACTTTTGGATATTTATTCCGGACTTAATCTTAATTTTCCCTATCAAGTGGTCAGTGCGAAGGTCAATAACCGCTCCGAAGGGCTTAACTTCCGGGTGTACAACAACAAGGATGTCGAGTTTCTTGACGTGCGCGATCCGTCGGGCATGCGCACCTACGTCCGTTCGCTCTGTTTCATCCTCTACAAGACCGTCAGTGAACTCTTTCCCGAAGGCAAGCTTTACGTGGAACACCCTGTATCCAAGGGATATTTCTGCAACCTGCGCATCGGGCGTCCTATTGAGCTGGAAGATGTGCAGGCTATCAAAAAGCGCATGCAGGAAATCATTGCCGAAGACATTCCCTTCCACCGTACCGAATGCCACACCAGCGAAGCCGTCCGCGTATTCAGTGAACGGGGTATGGACGACAAGGTAAAACTGTTGGAAACATCAGGGTCACTCTACACTTATTATTATACATTGGACGACACCGTAGATTATTACTACGGAAATCTGCTCCCTAGTACAGGCTTCATCAAACTGTTTGACATCATCAAATACTATGACGGCTTGCTGCTACGTATCCCCAACAAGGAAAATCCCAACGTACTGGAAGACGTGGTGAAACAAGAGAAAATGCTCGACGTTTTCAAGGAACACCTGCGCTGGAACCACATCATGGGCCTGAGCAACGTGGGCGACTTCAACCTGGCCTGCCAGAACGGACATGCCACCGACCTCATCAATGTGGCCGAAGCCCTGCAGGAGAAGAAAATCGCACAGATAGCCGACGACATCTTCCAGCGGACTCAAAACGGCACCCGCGCACAGCTGGTCCTGATATCGGGGCCTTCGTCCTCTGGAAAAACCACCTTCAGCAAACGCCTCAGCGTACAGCTGATGACCAACGGCCTGCACCCCTACCCCATTTCGCTGGACAACTACTTCGTAAACCGCGAAGAAACCCCTCTCGACGAGAAAGGCAACTACGACTATGAATCGCTCTACGCCCTCGACCTCAAGCTGTTCAACGAACAACTGCAAGCCCTGCTGCGCGGCGAAGAAGTGGAATTGCCACGCTTCAACTTCACCACCGGCAAGAAAGAGTTCAAGGGAGACAAACTCCGCATCGACGAGCACACCATCCTCATCCTGGAAGGCATCCATGCCCTGAACCCCGAACTGACCCCCCATATCCCTGCCGAAAACAAGTACAAGATTTACGTATCGGCCCTGACCACCATCTCGCTGGACGACCACAACTGGATACCCACCACCGACAACCGACTGATACGCCGCATCATCCGCGATTACAACTACCGCGGCTATTCGGCCCAGGAAACCATCTCCCGCTGGCCCAGCGTACGGGCGGGCGAAGACAAATGGATTTTCCCCTATCAGGAGAATGCGGACGTGATGTTCAATTCGGCCCTGCTCTTCGAACTGGCCGTACTGCGCAGCCACGCCGAGCCGATACTGAACAGCGTGCCGCGCAACTGCCCCGAGTATGCCGAAGCCTATCGCCTGCTGAAGTTCATCAAATACTTCACTCCCGTACAGGACAAGGAAATTCCTCCAACCTCATTATTGCGTGAATTCCTAGGCGGAAGCAGCTTCAAATATTGAGGTAGTTCTCCTATCTTTTCTTATCCTTTTCATACAAAATATTAGATTTTGCTTACCTTTGCACGCAATAAAACAACGTTTGTATGAAAAAGATACTCATAATTGGGCTTGTGGCCGCTTTCTGTCTAGGCGGCCACAGCCATGCACAAGACCGTGCAGCAGACCTGATGAAACAGGCACAGGAAAATCTGGACAAGCATTCGTACATCACAGCACGATACCTGTTTTTGAAAGCTTACAATGCTTTTTCCGCCGAAGGCAATTATCAACAGGCCGTGGTATGTGGCGTGAATGCCTGTGCTCTCTACCATCGTGAAAACTATTACAAAGAAGCGTTCGAACTGCTGGCCAATGCCGAACAAACAGTAGCTACCGGTGAACAAAAAACAGGGAAAGAAATGCCGGCCTTACGCTATCCCATCATCAAAGAGCGGATGCGCATGTATTTAAACATAGGTAAGACTGGTAACGCCAAAACTCAGCTCGACCTACTGGAAGACGCCGCCCAAAAGGCATCTGGTGACTCACTGAAAACCGACTTGCTTTACACCAAGGCAGCTTATTTCTACACCCTGCGGCAAAATACAAAAGGTGATGACATTATCAAGCAACTGATTGAAGAAAGCAACCGAATACAGGCAACCGAAGCCCAAAGCAAGTATGACACACTGGATCAACAATACAAAACGAGTCTCCAGACTATTAACGAGAAAGAAAAAGCCCTCTCTACCAAGCAGTACTTTATCGTTAGCCTCTGTGTTCTATCCGCTATTCTAGCAGCTGTCTTGGTATTTGTTGCGCTACTGCTTCTACGTTACATTGTATTAACTCGTAAACAGAAGAAAGCCATTGACGTGGCCAACGAACACAACAAGCTGAAAACGCTGTTTATTCAGAACATCTCGGCACAGATGGAGCCCACGCTGGCCACATTGGACAACCGTCAACCCGGTGTACAAGCCCTAAGAAGCTTCGCACAGCACATCCAAGAACTTTCTGATCTGGAACAGTCATTATCCGAGCCCTATGAAACTGAAGAAAAGAATGTAAATACCTTCTGTGAAGAAGTGATAGGAAAGATACAAAAAGGAAATAAAACAGACCTCACCTTATCTGTCAATGCCCCCAAATTGGGTATAAGAATCTGTCCTGAGCCTTTGGAACACATTCTGCTCCATCTGCTGGAAAATGCTGTCCGCTATACAGCCGACGGCGGCAAGGTAACTCTTGATTTCAAGAAACGTGGTGCACATACCCATCAGTTCATCATAACAGATACCGGCTGCGGTATCTCCGAAGAACAACGGGGAAATCTTTTTAAACCTTTCAGCGAAATCAAGGACTTGACACAAGGTGACGGACTAGGCCTTCCCATCTGTTCCCTCATGGCCATTCGCATGAACGGCAACCTAACGCTGGACGAGAATTATACAAAAGGTGCACGTTTCGTACTGGAACTACACACCTAAATAGCTTCGATATCCCCCTTAAGAGTGTATTTCGTATGAAATATATAATTGTAAATACGCTTTTAAGGGGGATATTTTATCACTTCCCAGAGCATTCATGATGTTTCCCCACAGGCAAAACAATCAAAAAAGATTTTGAACTTCCCGTCGGTTTAGCCGCCAAGAACAAAGCTCTCCGATTCAAACAAAATCAAGGCTTTTCCAAACTCCGTTAACGAGTTTTCTTTACTCCCCGCATGATCTTTAGCTATACAATAATATTTCCCATCCTGCCCTTTCACGCGCCAATACTTTATCCAGAACAGCCAAAACATCTTCATGCTTTTCCACACCATAAATATTCCCTCATCTTCCCTTCAACTTGAAGTTCAATCTTACCAGCCTCCTCTGCAAACCATTTCACCAGCTGCCACCAATAAAAAGCCACTTCACCATACCCGGCCGGAGGATTTTTCAAGTTATCCCATATCACTCTATCTGCCTGCTGAGATACATTACTCTCCATAGCCCAAGACTGATTAGAAAAGAGGCTCCCCACACACAACAGAAATATTGCAAACTGTAATTTGGAAATCAACACCTTACTATTCATTTTGCTTTGTTCAATTAAACACAAGTCTGTTACTATGAGTATCGACTTTCCGCTTCCGGTTTCTGAAACGGTCTCCAATATTAAGGAAAAACTTATTATCCGGAAATAAAATGACAATATAAAAACCATCGGAAACGTTTTCATTCTACGGAAACGCTTCCGATGGTTTCAAAAAAGATCTTCTTCCAATACCAGCCAATAGCTACGGGAGATTATCCCCAACTATTTCAGCCAGGTAGCCCGCTTCCACAGGTACTCCATCGGGCCGTGGCTGTGACGACGCATCCACCAGCGGCAGAAGGAGAGCTGCACCACGAAGATCAAGGCACCGACCAGAACACTGGCCGTGATACCCAGCTTGTCGTGCAGGCCAAAGCCCCAGTTATAGAATAACATGGAGCCGATGATGCTCTGCGTGATATAGTTGGTCAGGCTCATGCGACCGTAAGGGATGAGGTAGTTCAGGCGTTCGCACAGGCGGGTACGGTAGTAGCCGTTGAGCACGGCAGATACGAGCAGCAGCATGAAGGCGAACTTATAGAGCGAAGACACCACGAGCAACAGCGGCGTGCGCACCGAGAGGTTCTCCACAAAGTCGGGCAGAATATTGCCCAACCCGTAGAGCGGAAAGAAGGCGACGAGCGAACCGCACAGCACCTTGTTCCAGAACTTCAGGTTGTCTTTCAGGAACAGCCCGTGACGGCCTACCAGATAACCGAAAAGGAAAAGAGCTGCCGTCTGGAACACACGTCCATTGTCCCACGCCCAGGCCAAACTGGCCAACTGTCCTTCCCACAGATTGACACGCAAAGTATCAAGGAAGGTTCCATGACTCTGCGCTTCAAACGTGGCGGCCCACAGGCTGCCCGTAGGCAAAGCTGGAGTCACAAACGTCGGATCGAGAGAAGCACGAATCACGTAATAAAGCGGCAGCGGCTGGATGAGCAGCACGCAAGCCAGAACGAAAATCCACTTGTCGCGCATGCGGCACACCAGCGGCAGGATGAAACCTACCAGCGAATAGAGCACCAGCACCTCAGCTGTGAAGAACGAAGCGTTCAGGTTGCCGATGAGGAACAGCAGCACCAGCCGCCAGCAGAAGCGCAGGCGGAAGTCGCGCCCGCGCAGACGCTGGTTATCATACTGGATGAAGTAGCTGAACCCGAAAAGCAGGGCGAACACAGCATACGCCTTGCCTCCCAGAAGGAAGAAGAGGCCGTCCCACACGGCACGGTCCGTAAAGGCCAGCCAGGCGCTCCGCCCCGCCGTGTCAGGGAAAGAGTAGAAGTTGAAGTGTTCAATCGAATGCAGCAGGATGATGCCCATCACCGCCAGCCCGCGCAACACGTCGGCCACATCGACCCGCGCATGCTTCTGTATTTGTTGTTCCATTGGTTTGTCTTGATAAAAAGAGTGTTTTCCTTTCGGTTTCTCATTGCTTTGCCTCATACAGGCCACGGTTCATCAGCAGCCACTTCACGTCGGGTTCCTGCCCACGATAGTTCTTGTACATGTCCATGGCATCGTCGATGCCGCCGGGCGTCAGGATGTAGCGACGGAAGCGGTCGGCCAGGTCGGCGTTGAAGATGTCGCCGCTCTCCGTATAAGCACCGTAGGCATCGCAATCCAGCACCTCAGCCCAGATGTAGCTGTAGTAACCCGCTGTATAACCGCCGCCCATCGTGTGGTTGAAGTAAGTAGTGCGGTAGCGCGAGGGAATCTGCTTCAGCAGCTTGCGCTTACCCAGCGTCTTAGCCTCGAAAGCCATCACGTCCAGATTGGCAGGGATGGAAGTCAACGTATGGAAGTCCATGTCGAGGTACGAAGCTGCCAGATATTCCACCGTAGCGAAGCCCTGACCGTACTTGCCGCTCTTATCCAGCTTCTCGATGAGCTCGGCAGGCATCGGTTCGCCCGTCTGATAGTGGCGGGCATAGACTTTCAGCACTTCGGGTTCGAAAGCCCAGTGTTCGTTGATCTGCGAAGGCAGCTCCACAAAGTCACGGGGCACGCCGCTGACACCCGAATAGTGTACATCACGGAAAAGACTGTGCAGCCCGTGGCCGAACTCGTGGAAAAGGGTCGAAGCCTCATCGGCACTGAGCAGGGCAGGCTGGCCTTCGGTGGGCTTGGTGAAGTTGCAGACGATGGTCACCACAGGAATGATACGGTTGCCATACTTGTCATAACCCTGCGGACGGTAGCTGCCACACCAGGCTCCGCCGCGCTTGCTATCGCGGGGGAAGAAGTCGAAATAGATGATACCCAATGTCTTGCCGTCCTTGTCGATACACTCGAACACCTGCGCCTCAGGATGGGGCAGCGGCATGTAGGTGAGCGGACGGAAGCGGATGCCATAGAGTCGGCCGGCCACATAGAAGGCACCTTCGCGTACGTTGTTCAGCTCCAGATAGGGGCGCACTTCGTTCTCGTCGATGTCAAACTTGGCCTTCTTGGCTTTCTCGAAGTAGTAACGCCAGTCCCAGCCTTCGGCCTTGAACTTCTTGCCGTCCTTCTTGATTTCGGCCTGAATATCCTTCAACTCTTCCTTGGCCTTTTCCAACGCAGGCGCCCAAACCTGATCGAGCAGGGCATACACTTTGTCCGGCGTCTTGGCCATGCGAGTTTCCAACGCCAGCGAAGCATAGTCTTCGTAACCCATCAGACGCGCCTTTTCCAGACGAGCCTCCAGCAGCTCGCGCACCACGGCCTTGTTGTCGGCGTCATTGCCGTTGTTGCCGCGGTTGGTGTAGGCCTTGAAAATCTGTTCGCGCAGGGCGCGGTTGTCGGCATATTGCAGGAAAGGCATTACACTGGGGTTCTGCAGGGTAAATACCCACTTGCCCTCCATGCCCAGCCGGCTGGCCGTTTCGGCGGCCGAAGCCACCAGCGTGGCAGGCAGACCGGAAAGGTCGGCTTCGTTGTCGATAACCAGCTTGTAGGCGTTCGTCTCGTTCAGCATGTTCTGTCCGAAGGTCAGCTGCAGCAAGGCGATGCGGCTGTTCAGCTCGCGCAGCTTTTGCTGGTCGGCCTCGCTAAGGTTAGCACCGCTACGCACAAAGTCCTTGTAAGTTTCCTCGAGTAGCTTCATCTGTTCCTTGTCCAGACCGAGCCGGTCACGGTTATCATACACCTGCTTGACGCGGGCAAAGAGCGGAGCATTGAGCGAAATGTCGTCACGGTGGGCCGAAAGCAGCGGCGAGAGCTCCTTACTCAGAGCCTGCAGCTCGGGCGTGGTGTTGCAACTGTTCTGTCCGCCAAAGACGAGGGACACGCGTGTGAGCAGCGCGCCACTACGGTCAAGGGCAGCAATGGTATTGTCGAAGTCGGGTACCGAACGCTGGCGCACGATGGCATTGATTTCCTGTTTCTGCTCCTCCATGCCCTTGAGGAAGGCCTCGCGGTAGTCGGCTACCGTAACCTGTTCGAAAGGCGGTACGCCATAGGGAGTGGTGTACTCAGTAAGGAAAGGGTTCGTCCGTGCGACATCGGCTTGGCCGTAGGTAGCCATCGAAGCGCCCAACAGGGCAGCCATGCACAGGTTTCTGTAGATGTTTGTCTTCATGCAGCAGTTATATATTAATATTGAGATTATCGGAATATATCAACGCAGATCCTCCACCTCGTCGGGTGTCAGAGGAATCTTCTTACCCAGGCGGCGGGCACCGTCGGCGGTGATGAGGTAGTCCTCCTCGTTACGGATGCCGCCGAAGTGACGATATTCCTCCACCTTGTCATAGTTGATGAAGTCGGTAAACTTCTTCTCGCCGCGCCACAAGTCGATGAGTTCGGGGATGAAATAGATACCCGGCTCCACGGTATGTACGAAGCCCGGCTCCAGCGGAATGGCCAGTCGCTGGCTCTTGCGGCCGAACTGAGTACTCTTGGGCTGGCCGTTGTAGCCCACCCACTGCTCGCCGAGGTTCTCCATGTCGTGCACGTCAAGACCCATCATGTGGCCCAGGCCATGCGGATAGAACAGGGCGTGGGCACCTTCGCGAACGGCATCCTCAGCGTTGCCCTTCATCAGGCCCAGTTCCTTCAGGCCTTCCACCATGACGCGGGCCGAAAGGTCATAAACGTCCATGTAGGGGATGCCGGGTCGCAGGGCCTTGACGCTCTCCAGATGCATGGCGTTCTGTATCTCGTAAACGGCACGCTGGCGGGGCGTGAACGTCTTGTCGGCAGGGATAGTGGACGACATGTCGCCGCAGTAACCCGAAGGCAGCTCGGCACCGGCGTCGATGAGGAAGAGGTCGCCCGGCTTGATCTTGTTACCATGGTAGTGGTTGTGCAGCGTCTGTCCGTTGATGGTAGCGATGGTGGCGAAGGAAAGCTCGCAGTTCTGGCTTTCGGCCACGCGGTTCATCTCGGCCACCACCTCGTATTCGTACATACCGGGGCGAATGAATCGGGTGGCGGCGATGTGCATGTCGGCCGTCACGTTGCAAGCTTTCTCGATTTCTTCAATTTCCTCGGCAGTCTTGTAGTTGCGCTGTGCCACCACGGCACGGATGAAGGGCACAGAGCCTTCCTGGTGTGCGGGCGGCAGTCCCAGCCAGTCCATCAGCTTCAGCTTGTGTTCGGCACGGTAGGGCGGCAGGTAATGGATATTCTGTCCGCGCTGCACAGCCTTGTACAAATAGGTTGTAATGTCGGCCGAGGGGCGTGTGTCGGCAATGCCCACAGCCCCGGCCTTCTCGCGGAGCGTAGGCTGCGTCCCCATCCAGACGATATAGTCGATACTCAGCTCGTCGCCGAAAATGATTTCACGGTCTTCGTCGATGTCGATGATAGCCGACAGGCCGGCAAACGACAGGCCGAAATAATAAAGGAACGTGGAGTCCTGACGATAACGGAAGGTATTGTCCTCGTAGTTCAGTCCCTGTTCTTCGTTTCCCAGGAACAACAATACTCCGGAGCCAACGGTTTTCTTCAGCTGGGCTCTGCGCTGTACATAAGTTTCTTTGGCAAACATGTTGTTACTTGCTTTAAAGGTTGATTGATTGCAAAGATAATGAAAGGCGAGAGCAGAAACAAATTAAAAACTGCCTTTTCATTTGCCCATGCGCTCACCTTTCACTATTTTTGTTGCACGAAAATAGGATGCGGCTCAGCAATGCCAAATAAACGAGCTTATTTTGTATTGTTTTCACCTTTCACTATTTTTAGATAAAATAGGATGCGGTTCGGGAGAAAAAATATCCGAAACAAGTTTCGATATTTTGTTCTCCGCTCACCTTTCGCTATTTTTGCACTGATATTCAAGAAAAGATATGGCACAAAGCTCCCGACAGATACAGACCCAGGCGCAGCAGCAAGTACAGACGCTCTCGCCACAACAAATTCTGGTAGTGAAACTGCTGGAACTTCCCGCCGTGGAGCT
This sequence comes from Candidatus Bacteroides merdavium, assembly GCA_019116805.1. Taxonomy (GTDB): domain Bacteria; phylum Bacteroidota; class Bacteroidia; order Bacteroidales; family Bacteroidaceae; genus Bacteroides; species Bacteroides merdavium. The sequence continues at coordinate 9,731 of DXAV01000052.1, forward strand.
GGAAGACCGTGTGAAAGCCGAACTGCTGGAAAACCCCGCCCTTGAGGAAGGGCACGAGGATAGCCACGGGGAAGAAGATGATGTACGCACGGCCGAAGAATCGACCATCAGCGAGGAGGATGGCGGCAATACGGACTATGACTCGCTAAGTGACTACCTCAGCGAGGACGACATCCCCGACTACAAGCTGCAGGAGAACAACCGCAGCCGCGAGGAGCGGGCGGAAGAAATACCTTTCTCTGACTCGACCTCCTTCTACGAGACGCTGAAGGAGCAGATGGGCGAACGAAACCTGACCCCTCACCAACGCGAACTGACGGAATATCTCATCGGATCGCTCGACGACGACGGCCTGCTGCGCAAGTCACTGGAGAGCATCAGCGACGAACTGGCCATCTACTCCGGTATCGAGGCCACTCCACAACAACTGGAAGAGGCCCTCAAAATTATCCAGGACTTCGAACCGGCCGGACTGGGCGCACGCGACCTGCGCGAATGCCTCCTCATACAACTGCGCCACAAACAGGAACAGCTGCCCGCCAAGGCAGACGACAGCCTGCTACGACTGGAAACTGACATCATCAGTAACTGCTACGAAGATTTCACCCGCAAGCATTGGGACAAGATACAACAGAAGCTCGGCATCAGCGAAGACCAACTCGAGCATGCCGTCAAGGAACTTTGCAAACTCAATCCGCGTCCCGGCGCCTCGCTGGGCGAAACCGTAGGGAAAAACCTGCAACAGATTGTGCCCGACTTCATCGTCGAGACCGAAGACGACGGCACCATCAACCTTGCACTGAACAATCCCAACGTGCCCGAGCTGCGCATCAGCCGCGACTTCTCGGAAATGGTGGAGGAACATACGAAAAACAAGGCCAACCAGTCAAAAGAATCGAAGGAAGCCATGCTCTTCCTGAAGCAGAAGATGGATGCCGCACAGGGCTTCATCGATGCCGTGAAGCAACGGCAGAACACGCTGTTGACCACCATGCAGGCCATCATCGACCTGCAACGCCCCTTCTTCGAGGAAGGCGACGAGTCGCTGCTACGCCCCATGATTCTGAAGGACGTGGCCGAACGGGCCAAGCTGGACATCTCCACCATCTCGCGCGTGAGCAACAGCAAATATGTACAGACCAACTACGGCATCTACCCGCTGAAGTTCTTCTTCAGCGACGGCTATACGAAGGAAGACGGCGAGGAAATGTCAGTACGCGAAATCAAAAAGGTACTGAAGGAATGCGTTGACAGCGAAGACAAGAAGAACCCCTACACCGACGACGAACTGACCGAGATGCTGGCCGCGAAAGGTTATCCGATAGCCCGACGCACCGTGGCCAAATACCGCCAACAGCTGAACATCCCGGTGGCCCGCCTGCGGAAATAACCGACTATTTATACATACATTCAAGATACAAGCAAATAAAAAAGATGGAAGTACACCTCATAGAAGACAAGACGCTTATCCGGATATCCCGCCTGGTATCGGCCCTGTTCACGCCGTTCTCCATCCCCTTCCTGGCTTTCCTGGCACTGTTCTTGTTCTCGTACCTGAGCATCATGCCCATCCAGTACAAGCTCATCGTGCTGGGCATCGTCTATTGCTTCACCATCATGATGCCTGTCCTGACAATCTTTATCTTCAGAAAAATCAATGGTTTCAGCGCACAGGAGCTGAGCGAACGCAAGAAGCGTTACACGCCCTTCTTCCTGACCATCATATCCTACGTTTTCTGCCTGGTGATGATGAACCGACTGAACATACCGTGGTACATGAGCGGCATTATTCTGGCAGCACTCATCATGATGGTCATCTGCGTGATTGTCAACCTGAAGTGGAAACTGAGCGAACACATGGCCGGCGCAGGAGCCGTCATCGGCGGTCTGGTGGCCTTCAGTGCACTGTTCGGCTACAACCCGGTGTGGTGGCTATGCGGATTCATCATGGTGGCCGGCGTGCTGGGCACAGCGCGCATCATCCTGAGACACCACACTCTGGGCGAGGTGCTGGGAGGCTTTGCCGTGGGACTGGTCTGCGCCCTGATGGTGCTCCACCCCATCGCCAACAGCTTCTACTTCTTTTTCCGGCAGATGCTGTTTACCAATTAACATGGATACAATTTCGTATAAACATATAGTATTAACCTCTAAAACTAAAAATCATGAACTTTCCAAACAACGTAAAGTACACCAAAGAACATGAATGGATCCGCCTTGAAGGCGATGTAGCCTATGTGGGCATCACCGACTACGCACAGGAGCAACTGGGCGACATCGTATTCGTTGACATACAGACTGAAGGCGAAACACTGGAAGCAGGCGAAACATTCGGCACCATCGAAGTGGTGAAGACCATCTCCGACCTCTTCATCCCTGTGTCGGGCGAAGTGCTGGAACAGAACGAGGCACTGGCCGACCAACCTGAACTGGTGAACCAGGATCCCTACGGCGAAGGCTGGCTTATCAAGATGAAACCCGCCGCCGATGCCAACTTCGACAGCCTGCTCGACGCCGAAGCCTACAAGGCGCTGATCAACGAATGATACATAGCGCTCACCACTAACCACTAATCACTTATTATTATGACTCCAATTGTAAGTATCATCATGGGCAGTACGTCCGACCTCCCCGTTATGGAAAAGGCCGCCCAGCTGCTCAATGACTTCCACATTCCGTTCGAAATGAACGCACTCTCGGCCCACCGCACTCCGGAAGCCGTAGAAGAGTTTGCCAAGAACGCCCGCAAACGCGGCATCAAGGTCATCATTGCTGCCGCAGGTATGGCTGCAGCCCTGCCGGGCGTCATTGCCGCCAATACCACCCTGCCCGTCATCGGCGTACCCGTCAAAGGTGCTGTGCTCGACGGTGTGGACGCCCTCTACTCCATCATCCAGATGCCTCCCGGCATCCCCGTGGCCACGGTAGCCATCGACGGTGCCATGAACGCCGCCATCCTGGCCGTACAGATGCTGGCACTGGCCGACGACGAACTGGCACAAGCCTTCGCCGCCTACAAGGAAGGCCTGAAGAAGAAAATCACCAAGGCCAACGAAGACCTGAAGGAAGTGAAATACGAGTACAAAACCAATTAAAAGATGAAGAGAGTTTACTTAATATTCTTATTTTTGGCTAATGTATTCTTCATCTTTTCCCAAAATTACCAATCGCTTGAAAATATCGAAGAGTACAAGACTTATTTCAAAAACAATATATCAAATTTAGACCCAATAGAAGGTATATATGATGTAGAAAATAGCATTACAATACATTGTAACACCAATTCCCCTCAATTATGCAACCAATACCTTACAATAGCAATAATTAAAGATCATTCTAATAAGAATGAACTTTCTTTTTACGCTATTAGCATATCCAATGAAGAAAATGAATATAGAAATGTTTTCTGGGGAAAAGCAAAAAGAATTGGTGATACTCTTTATTATAAGTTCACCTATAATCTTACAGAGAAAACCATCAGATTTCAGTTTAAAGATAACTCATTTAAGTACAGCTTTATATCAAACAATAATGGAGTACAAAGTAAAACATCTGTAAGTGCATTAAAAGAGTATCCTACTCAACAAATGTATAACCATGCTATAAAAGAACTATAATGAAATTTTCTCATTTTATAAAAATAAGGATATTCACTTATAATATTAAAACAACGATATTATAATATATAGAATAAATATGTCAATAGTTCTATTCAACTATTCCCGCAGGGAAACATCCGTTGTCAACATCGGAGGTACTCCGCTGGGAGGCGACAACCCCATCCGCATACAGAGCATGACCAACACCGCCACACAGGATACCGACGCCTGCGTGGCCCAGGCCAAACGCATAGCCGATGCGGGCGGAGAATACGTACGGCTCACGACACAAGGCGTGAAGGAAGCCGAAAACCTGCGTAACATCAACGCCGCCCTGCGGCACGACGGATACATGACACCGCTGGTGGCCGACGTACACTTCAATCCGCGTGTGGCCGACGTGGCCGCCCTCTATGCCGAGAAGGTACGCATCAACCCCGGTAACTATGTGGACGCCGCCCGCACCTTCAAGCATCTGGAATATACCGATGAAGAGTATGCACAGGAGCTGCAGAAGATACGCGAGCGCTTCGTCCCCTTCCTCCGCATCTGCAAGGAGAACCATACGGCCATCCGCATCGGTGTGAACCACGGCTCGCTGTCCGACCGCATCATGTCGCGCTACGGCGATACGCCCGAGGGCATGGTAGAATCGTGCATGGAGTTCCTGCGCATCTGCGTGGACGAGCAGTTCACCGACGTTGTCATCTCCATCAAGGCCTCGAACACGGTCGTCATGGTGCGGACGGTACGCCTGCTGGTTGCCGTCATGGAAAAGGAAGGCATGCACTTCCCCCTGCACCTGGGCGTGACTGAAGCGGGCGACGGCGAGGACGGACGCATCAAGTCGGCTCTGGGCATCGGTGCCCTGCTGGCCGACGGACTGGGCGACACCATCCGCGTATCGCTGAGCGAGGCTCCCGAAGCCGAAATTCCCGTGGCCCGCAAGCTGGTGGACTACGTGATGCGCCGCAAGGACCATCCTTATATTCCCGGCCCGAACATCCCGACCTTCAACTACCTGGCGCCCTCGCGCCGACAGACCGTAGCCGTGCGCAACATCGGCGGCGACAACGTGCCCGTCGTCATTGCCGCCCGCCTGGACGGTGACCTGACGACTGACCCGCAGTTCGCTCCCGACTATATCTACACCGGCCACCAGCTGCCCACCGACGTACAGGAAGGCGTGCAATACATTGTCGATGCCGACGTGTGGGAAGGAAAGCCCGACACCTGGCCTGCCTTCAAGGGCGACCAAATGCCTTTCGTAAGCAGTTGCAACGCTGCGCTGAAGTTCCTCTTCATCACTTACATGGGGCTGAACGACGAAGCGTTGGCCTGCCTGAAGTATCATCCCGAAATCGTGCTCGTGGCACAGAGCAACCATCCCAACCGACTGGGTGAACAGCGTGCGCTCGTCCACCAGCTGATGCAGGAAGGCCTGTCCAATCCCGTTGTCTTCTTCCAGCACTATGCCGAGGAAGAGAAGGAAGACCTGCAGATCAAGGCGGCGGCCGACATGGGTGCCCTCATCTTCGACGGCCTGACGGACGGCATCTTCCTCTACAACCAAGGCAGCATCCCCGCCACCACGCTGGACGCCACCGCCTTCGGCATCCTGCAGGCCGGCCGCCTGCGCACCAGCAAGACGGAATACATCTCCTGCCCCGGCTGCGGACGCACGCTCTACGACCTGCAGAGCACCATCGCCCGTATCAAGGCTGCCACGTCGCACCTGAAGGGACTGAAGATAGGCATCATGGGCTGCATCGTCAACGGCCCGGGCGAGATGGCCGATGCCGACTACGGCTACGTAGGTGCCGGACGCGGCAAAATCAGTCTCTACAAGAAGAAGGAGTGCATCGAGAAGAACATTCCCGAAGAAGAAGCGGTGGAGAAGCTCATTGAGCTCATCAAGGCCAACGGAGACTGGCAGTAAGCATCGCAAACCTGACGCAAAGGCATGCTCAAACCGGAGCGTGTCTTTGTATCAGGCCCATGATTTTTATCCATACGTAGCAAGAATGAAGGATAGAATTTGTGTCTATTACTACATAGTTCTTGAGATTTGTTCCATATTTCCTGAACGTGGCATAAATTTGGATTGAATATTATTAAACGTCCAGCGTAAAGTGAATCTTACGCCCCGTGTATCGTATTCGTTCTTTTGCCAGCGATAGGTATTCAGATACTTTTTTTCCCACTCTGGACTGACACTTTCCCGTAAGAAGTCACTGCCGTCAACAGCTACGTAAAGTCTGTTTTTAAAAAAAGAAGCTGATAATCCTGCGTCAATCACAGTTTTTGCCGCATATAGCGAAATGCCTCTTTCTTCACGGCTGGTATAGGAAATATGAGTGTAGAATGACAAACTTTTATAAAGGTTGAAGGTAAATCGTGTCTGTAATTCGCAAGAAAGTCGATCGTTGATTTTAGTTTCTTCCAGATAAGGAAACGTTATATATGGTTTCTTTAATGCTCCAGCCAGATACATGCGAAACCAATTTTTACTCCACGAGTAGTCGGCTGTAAATCTCCATTCGTGTGAGCGCCGTATGTTGACAGGCTGCATGAATAAGATGTTTGACTGACCGTCTTGAGTTTGTGTCACCCATTGCGTCATGTTCTTTATTTGACTGTAGCGCAGAGAAAGCCCCACTTTGTATAGGTTGAGGTTCAACTCTATGTTGTCTTTAAAAGTGGGCTTCAAATTGGGATTTCCCATAGAATAATTATATTCGTCTTCATAGTTCACGGTAGGGTCAAGGTCGCTAAATGATGGGCGTGATGCTATTCTTCGGTAATATAAATCTAAGTTTATATGCTTACTTGCTTTATATTTTAATCGAACATTCGGGAAAAAGTTAGAGTAGGCGCGTTCCATATCTAATGTATTTTCTCCTTTTAAGATCGTTTTAATTTTCTCATATTCATAGCGTAATCCAATGTTGACAGACCATTTATCCCACGATTGACTATAACTGTAATAAGGAGCAAAGTAATAGTCCTGACGGGAAGTTAGTTGTGGAATTTGGTTAATATAGTTGTCCCCTGTGTTACGGATATAGCCACTGTTGATGCCTATTTGTTCATTGTCGTTTTTAGCAAACTTGAATTTGTAGGTAGGGGCTATCGTATAAATATCGTAACGTACATCATTGTTCATGGAAGTATTTATTCTATTATCTACTGAAAGGTAGTTTTCTGAAGTTTGTTGTTCTGAGCGGGTGTGCTTTGTGGCATAGTCGGCTATCAGGCTGAAGGTGTTTCCGGCTTCTGACCGATGTACGTAAGAGAGTGACAGACTATGCAGACCGATGTCCGAACTGTGGTCTGTACAGTTTTCTTTGTTGTGTATATTACCGGATTCCAAAATGTCTTGTAGGCTATGACCGGTTGTGCCAAGTTTGGCAAAACTGCCTACATATTGTACGCCTATGTTGCCTTTCTGTTTCAAGTCGAGATTGATGCCTGTAAAAACATTATACAGATTGCCTTTATTCCGGCTCACGCTATTGCCATTGTTCTCGAAAATGCTTCCATCGGTGTGAGTGATGATGGATTTTGAGTAGTCCTGTGCATGTTCATTGATACGGCCGTATCCCAGTGAGGCCATACCCGAAAAAATGCCTTTATTTACCAGATAATTAAGATTGGTTGTATTGCTTATACGGTTCTTAAACTCGGTAGCGTTTGATACATTCAACCCCATGTAATCTTTGTATGTTTCGCGTAAGGTGATGCGAATGATACAGGAGACCGAGGCATCATACTGTGCGTCAGGCTGACGTATTACTTCAATACTGCTTGCATTGGTCGATTGATAAGCACGAAGTTCTTCCAAGTTCTTCACTTCACGTCCGTTGATGTATATCACTGGTTTTCCTTCCCCTAATACAGTGATGTCTGTACCATTGGTAACCATGACACCCGGTGTAAACTTTAACATGTCCAAAAAATTACCCGCCTGGCCTATTTGTGAATTGTGTATGTTTTGAATAAGGTAGTTGCCACCGTCACGTGAAATACTCGGTCCTTCGGCTTTCACCACTACTTCCTCTAACTCTACAGCTTTCTTATAGAGAATGATTTCTCCGATTTCATTTTGTCCGGCTTGCAGTTCCTTTTCTATTTTTATACTTTCATATCCGTCGGACTCAATCGTTACCCATGCTTTACATAAACTATCTATTTCAAAAGCAAAGTCGGATTCGTAGAAACTTCCTGTTATGTTTTGGATAGAATCGTTATAGGACACTCCGATGCGATAAATAATGGCTTCATTATCCGATGCTACAACCTTGCCGGTGATGCAGTTTTGTGCAAAGGCTTGCAAGGCAATGAATAATAAACTGAAAATGAAAAGCATTTGTTTCATGGTTGTTGTCTTTTTAGGATTAGTAATTATACAGGTTAGACGTTTTAAAGTAAGAGAACGTTGCATACCTCAGCCATGTTTCTTTTCACAGATGCATTTCACTCTCATCAAGTCCATAGTTATATCCGTCAATTCCCTCTTTACAATCGCCAAGTAGATGTTTACACCAAGCATCTTCGTATATCCCCCTACCCAAACAATTATTGGGGAACACTGCTTTCGGCAAAAAAAAGCACTGCTTTGCAATGGACAAAACAGTGCTTTAACAAAAGTGATCTTTTCACATCCAAAAGAAAAACTGATTTCTACTAAAGTACCATAGAAAACTATGTAGAATGCTGGGATCGTAACATCAAACGACATGTGGAGTCCGACCACGTACAATCCTACTTCACCGCCACCGAGTCAGCCGCAGCCTTCGGACTGAGCAAAGCATGGTACCTGTCCATATCGCCCAGGATCTTCAACGCCTCTTTCAGGTCAGGGTCATCCTTCAGTTGCTGGATGATGCTGCCTTTCTGATAATAGTAACGCTTCAGGATCTCAATGGATATCATGTTCCGGATGTCCTTCGCGAAGTAATCCAGGTCGTGGTCCAGGTTATGCTGGAGCTTCTTCTCCAAGGCCTCGAACTCGCCGGCAGCATCTTTCAGGTAGCCTTCGAACTCGGCCATCTCTTTCAGGCTCTTCAGCATCTTCTCCGTCTGCTGGTCGTACTTGAAGTCGGCCTTCCGCACCATCTCCTTGAAGTCGGCATAGTCGGCGTCGGTCAGTTCGAAGTGCTGCGCGTCGGCAATGGTTTCGTGCTTCAGGCAGTACTGCGTGGCGTAGTCGAAAATCAGATTGTCGTTCACCAGGTAGAACAGGATGTTGGGCAGCTTCTCCTGCTTCACCTCCACATCGGGCGTCACACCGCCACCGTCGCGCACTTCACGTCCGGCCGCCGTATGGAAGACCGTCGTCAGGCTGTCGGGGATGCGGCCCACACTGCCGTCGGCGTTACGATGCTGGTAGTCAATGGCCTGCACACAGCGTCCGCTGGGGATGTAGTACTTGGAGGTCGTTATCTTCATCTGGCCACCGTAGGGCAAGGGGCGCGTTGTCTGCACAAGCCCCTTTCCATAGGTACGGGTACCGACAATCACCGCGCGGTCCAAGTCCTGTAATGAGCCGGCCAAGATTTCCGAAGCCGAAGCCGAAGAGCTGTTCACCAGCACAGCCAAGGGAATATCTAAGTCAATAGGTTCGCGCAGGGTCTTGTAGGACATATTGATTTGTTCGATTTTACCACGGGTGGTCACCAATGTCTTGCCACGGGGCAGGAAGTAGTTGGCAATGTCCACCGCCTCGTCCAGCAGTCCGCCGCCGTTATTACGCAAGTCGATGACGAGTGACGTGATGCCCTGCTTCTTCAGGTCGAGGAAGGCCTGCTTGAACTCACGTGCCGGCTTGCCGGAGAAGGTACTGAGGTTGATGTAGCCCACGTTGTTCTCCAGCTTGGTATAATAAGGAATGATGGGCAGTTCGATAGCACGGCGCACAATCTCGAAGTCGAGCGGCTTCTCCACGCCCGGACGCTGCACCGTCAGTTTGAAGCTGGTACCCGCCTGCCCGCGCAGCATCTCGCTGATTTCCTGATTATTCTTACCCTCGAGGTCCTGTCCGTCGATGGCCATCAGGATGTCGCCCGCCTTCAGTCCGGCCTTGGCAGCCGGCATACCTTCGTAGGGCTCGCCTATCATGGAACGCTTCAACTTCGTATTCCAGGTAATGATAGATCCGATACCGCCATACGAGTTCTTCAGCATCTGTTCCAGCTCGCTCTGGTCGTCCTCGGGATAATAGGCCGTATAGGGGTCGAGCGAATAAAGCATGGCATCGATACCCTCACGAATGGTCTTATCGGCATCAATGGTATCTACATAAAGCATTTCCAGCTCCTTTACAATCGAGCTGAAGATATCGATATTCTTGGCCAACTGGAAACTGCGTTTGTCACTGTTCCTGAAGCTGAGAAACACCGTACCTCCCACCACAAGCAGGAGCAGGGCCATCCAACGTAATCTTAAAAGTCTTTTCATATACATTATTCTATCTGTTTTCCGTTACTCATAAGTTCTCTATATTCTGCCGTATCGTCCTCCAACGCGCAGGCGACAACTCAGCCCCTACCACCTGTATAACCTTACTGGAAAGGAGAGAAGCAATCCGACCGCATTTCTCCAGCGGATAACCGCAAGTCAGCCCATATAAGAAACCGGCAGCAAAATAATCGCCCGCCCCCGTCGTGTCAATCACCTTCCTGACGGGCAGCGCATCTACCTTCAGCACTTCCGAGCCCTTACGCACAAGCGAACCACGGGCACCCAGCTTCACCACGGCAATGCTGCATACGCCTGCAAGCTCTTTCAAGGCCTCTTCCGGCTCCTTACCCACAAAACTCCGGGCTTCATCCTCGTTGGCAAAAACAATATCGACATACTTGTTCATCAGCATGGAGAAGAAATCGCGGTCCTCGTTGACGACGTTGTAGCTCGCCATATCCAGGCAAACCTGCAGACCCGCCTCCTTGGCCAGCTCAATGGCTCGCAAAATCATGTTGTGGTCCTGCACCAGATATCCCTCGACAAACAGATATGTGTAACCCTTGAACATATCCAGCGACAACTCTTCGGCCTTCAGCGTGGCGGCAGCTCCCAGGTAAGTGGCAAACGTCCGTTCACCGTCCTGTGAAATAAACGTAGAAGCGACACCTGTAGGCAACGAAGGAGATACCAACAGTTTGGCCTCCGTCCCTCTGCACTTCAAGCTTTTCTTCAGAAATTCACCGTAAGCATCGTTGCCCACCTTACCGACAAATCCCGTAAAAGCACCCAACCGGGCCAAAGCACCAATAGCATTCCCGGACGAACCACCAGTAGCCATATGTACCTTCATCCCCTTGAAATATTCATCTATTATATGCAGTTTGTTCTTGTCAATGAGCGTCATGCTTCCCCGCGGCAATCCAACTTCCGTCAGGACCTCATCACTCTCAAAAGTAGCCAAAACGTCCACTAAAGCATTGCCCAATCCAATTATTTTATCCATTTCAATAATTTTTTCTGCAAAGATATTGCATATTTCAAAATATCCTATTAATTTTGCAGCGCATTTGAGAAAAAACAACACTCTTCGTTAGCTCAGTCGGTTAGAGCATCTGACTGTTAATCAGAGGGTCCTTGGTTCAAGTCCAAGACGAAGAGCTCCTTCAAATGCAACATTCTTCGTTAGCTCAGTCGGTTAGAGCATCTGACTGTTAATCAGAGGGTCCTTGGTTCAAGTCCAAGACGAAGAGCAAAAGTCCGCAAATGCGGACTTTTTTATTTTTAGACGCTTCCATTCCATATAGCATGATCCGAACTTTTCCCACTCTGCTTCATGTTATATTCCATGGCTCCCTGACAAAGCACTGCGTTACCTCTTGACGAAGCACTGCGTGACACCCTGACGAAGCACTGCATGATACCCTAACGAAGCACTGCATCGGAGAGGCAGGAAGTGCTATATCAATAATATAAAGAAGTAGCATTACACCCCAGCCTTGGCCAGCGACAGCACACTGATACGCAATCCCTCGATACCCGCGAAGGCATCGGCACAAGCAGTAATCGTAGAACCGGTAGTCAACACATCATCAACCAGCAAAATGTGCTTACCCACATAACGCTCGGGATGCTCCACACGAAAAATACCTGCCACATTCTCCCATCGCTCATAAGCCGACTTGCGGGTCTGGGTCTGCGAATACACCCGACGGCTGACAGCCTGGGCATCCATCGCAATGCCCGTCACTTCCGCAATACCTTCGGCCAGACATTCGCTTTGGTTATACCCTCTCGCCCGTTGTTTGCGGGGATGCAGGGGAACAGGCACGATGAGATCCACTCCGTTGAAGAAACCGCTTGCCACCATTTCTTCAGCCATAAACCGCCCCATCGTCCGACCAATATCTTCCCGACCTTCGTACTTCAGCAGATGCAGCATGCGACGAAAGTCGCTTCCTTTATGATAGAGGAAGTAGGACGTGGCACGCTCCAACGGAATTTTTCCCCAAAATTGTTGCTCTACAGGATTATCCTTCTCCAAGTGCCAGTTCGTGCGGGGCATATCCATGTTGCAACGCAGGCAGAGCACTTCTTCGCCTTCCTCCAGACAGCGGCCGCACACCACGCACCGACGGGGGAAAAACAAATATGCCAATCCGCGTAACCAACGCTCCAACCAGTTTCCAGCCATCATCCCAACCATTACAAACCATCAGGCAGGCATTCCTGCACAATATTCAGTACGGCAGAATGCAGAGAGGGGTTGGCGGCCACAATATGATGTCCTTCCAAGAACGAGGTATTCCCCCTAAAATCCGTCACTACACCACCCGCTTCCTGTATCATCAACGCCGCCGCCGAAAAGTCCCACTTCCCGATGAAGGCCTCCATCCAGGCATCATAACGTCCCGCCGCTACGTAACAGAGTGCCAAGGCAGCCGATCCGTTCATGCGTATAGCCGACACCCGACCGTAAAGGCTGCGTATCAAATGTTCTGCCGTACGGGCATACAGACTGGCATTGTAAGGAAGTTCGGCCACGACATAAGCTTCGTCCAAGGAAGCAACATCGGATACACACATCCGCACTCCATTCAGATAGGCGCCTCCACCTTGCCAGGCATAGAAGCACTCGTCGCGTACGGGTTCATAAATCACCCCCAACAACAATTCATCACGGCTCCGCAAAGCAATGCTCACACAATAGGGAGCCACGTCGTGGATATAGTTCGTCGTGCCGTCCAAGGGGTCAACAACCCAACAACAAGGCTCGTCGTGATATTCTGCCGAACCTTCCTCCGTAATGAAACCTGCTTCGGGCAACAATGCCTGCAAACCCGACACGATCCTCCGTTCGGACTCCTTATCTACATATGATACATAGTCGTGGGCGTGTTTCCGTTCCACAGCCTCCCGACGGAAATTTTTCCGCTCTTCTTTCAAGAAATATCCGGCCTCCCGGGCTATACGACAGACTTCTGCTGCCAATTGTTCCAAATTATCCATATCCAAACTCATAAATACAACCAAAAATAAAGGTTTCTCGCACATTTACCAAAGATTATATCCCAAGATTTTACCAAATGTTTACCTTTGCAGGCATATACCAATATTTTTTTAAACTGATGACCATGACCGAGCATCCCCTTTCTCTGTTTGCCTGTTGTCCCAAATGCGGTTCGCCCCGCTTCGGAATACACAACGAAAAGTCCAAACAATGCCCCGATTGCGGCTTTGTTTACTACTTCAACCCGTCCTCGGCCACGGTGGCTTTCATCGTCAACGACCGGGACGAGCTGCTTGTCTGCCGCCGTGCTAAAGATCCCGCCAAAGGAACACTCGACTTGCCCGGAGGTTTTGTTGACATGTACGAGACAGCCGAAGAAGGCGTGGCACGCGAAGTATTGGAAGAAACCGGCATGACCGTCACCCGAACGCAATATCTGTTCTCCCTGCCCAATCTGTATCCGTATTCAGGTTTCACAGTACACACGCTTGACATGTTTTTCCGCTGCCAAGTGGAAGATACGCTCCATTTCCAGGCTATGGATGATGCGGCTGACACGTTCTTCGTACCCTTTGCCAGACTCCGGCCTGAAGATTTCGGACTAGCCTCCATCCGCAAAGGACTGGAGAGATTTCTGAAAGAATATGTGTGATATCCTAAAAAATATCAACGGGGCAAACAAATGCCAGTCAAAAAACGTACTTTTGTAAATATACCTTATATAATAAAGAACATGAAACATAAATTTCCACGTATAATCTGTGCGGCACTCTATTGTGCTCCGCTGCTCGTAGCGGCACAGAACAACGAGAAGGGCACTCCCCTTCAGAAATACTATCAGGAAGGCAAGACCCTGTTCCAGAAGCAGGCTTATTCGGCTGCCATCGCCCCGTTGCAAGCCTTCTTGCAGAGAACCGATGCCGAAGGTAACCAACCATCGCGTACGGGCGAAATACTGGAGGCTGAATACATGCTGGCCTGCGCCGCCTACGAAATGAGAGACGGACGAAGCAATGAATACCTCCAGGACTTTCTGGACAATCATCCCGACACGCCCCACGCCAACCGCATCTATGCGCTGATGGCCTCCAACCACTTCTTCGCGCAGGACTATGACAATGCACTGGCTCTATTCAACGCCTCCGACCTTTCTCTGCTGGCCGACAACGAGCGCGACGACATGACCTACCGCAGAGCCATGTGTTACCTGAAAACAGGTAAAGTAAAAGAAGCGGCCATTTGGTTCGAAACGCTGAAGAACACCAGCCCGCGCTATGAGGCTGACTGTACCTACTACCTGTCTTACGTCCGCTATACCCAGCGACGTTACGACGAAGCTTTGAACGGATTTCTTGCCTTGCAGGACAACGACAAGTATAAAGCTCTGGTTCCCTATTATATCGCAGAAATCTATCTGATAAAGAAACAATATGACAAAGCGGAGATTGTGGCTCAAAACTATCTCTCTGCCTACCCAGCCAACGAGAATACGGCAGAAATGTACCGTATCATCGGGGCAGCCAGTTACCATATGGGCAAATACCACGAAGCCATGCAAGCCTTCGAACAGGAGGGAGCTGCCAGCCGCCGCGACGCCCGATACATGTACGGTCTGTCTTGTTACCATTGCGGCGTCTATACGCAAGTGCCTGTCCTGTTGGGCAGCGTTACGCAGGAGAATGACGCCCTGAGCCAGAACGCTTACCTGCACATGGGTCTGGCCTACCTCAAACTGTCCGAAAAGAGCAAAGCCCGCATGGCCTTCGAACAGGCAGCCGCCTCGAACGCCGACAGGGCCGTGAAGGAACAAGCCTCCTATAACTACGCACTCTGCATCCACGAAACATCCTATTCGGCCTTCGGCGAATCAGTTACAGTTTTCGAAAAATTCCTGAACGACTTTCCGCAATCGGCTTATGCCGACAAGGTGAGCGATTACTTGGTGGAAGTTTACATGGAGACACGCAGCTACGAAGCCGCCTTGAACTCTATCAACCGCATCAAGTCGCCCAATCCGGCCATCCAGAAGGCCAAGGTTCGCATCCTGTTCCAACTGGGTACACAAGCCTTTGCCAACACAGACTTCCAGAAAGCCATCGACTACTTCAGCCAGTCTTTCCAACAGGCAGCCATCTTCGGACGGCAAGGTGCAAAAGAGCAAGGGCAGGCGGCCTACTGGCGCGGCGAATCCTACTACCGCTTGGGGCACATGCAACAAGCTGCTGATGACTTCAACCGCTACCTGCAATATTCACCCGACTCGGGCAGCGAAATGTATGCTTTGGCCTACTACAACTTGGGCTACATCGCCTTCCATAAGAAAGACTATACCACCGCCGAAAACCGCTTCAACCGCTACATCCAACTGGAAAAGGGAGAAAATCCGGCAGCT
This sequence comes from Candidatus Bacteroides merdavium, assembly GCA_019116805.1. GTDB lineage: Bacteria > Bacteroidota > Bacteroidia > Bacteroidales > Bacteroidaceae > Bacteroides > Bacteroides merdavium. Next base: position 25,194 of record DXAV01000052.1, read on the forward strand.
CTGGCCGATGCCTATAACCGACTGGGTGACTGTTGTCTGCACGCGCGTCGCTTCGACGAAGCCACGCGCCACTATACCCGTGCCGAAAACATGGGAGCGGCTTCGGGCGACTATTCCTATTACCAATTGGCCTTGGTAGCCGGCCTGCAAAAGGACTACAACGGTAAAATAACGCTACTCGACCGTCTGGCTCAGAAATACCCCAACTCTCCGTATGCCATAAACGGCCTCTACGAGAAAGGACGTTCCTACGTGCAGAACAATCAGAGCGCACAGGCCATCTCGACCTTCCGCGAGCTGCTGGCCAAATATCCCGAAAGCCCCATAGCCCGCAAGGCAGCTGCCGAAATCGGCCTGCTCTATTATCAAAACGAAGACTACAACCGCGCCATCGAAGCCTACAAACATGTCATCACGCAATATCCCGGCAGTGAAGAGGCCCGCCTCGCCATGCGCGACCTGAAATCCATCTACGTGGATGCCAACCGCGTGGACGAGTATGCCGCCCTAGCTGCACAAATGCCCGGACAGATACGCTTCGAAGCCAGCGAACAGGACTCACTGACCTACATCGCCGCTGAAAAGGTCTATATGAAAGGGGATATCGTTCCAGCCAAGACAAGCTTTGAACGTTACATCCAAAGTTATCCCGAAGGAGCCTTCCGTCTGAACGCCCATTACTACCTCTGCCTCATCGGCAAGGAGCAGAAGGATGACGAAGCCGTCCTGCTTCATGCAGGCAAGCTGCTGGAATATCCCAACAGCCCCTACGCCGAAGAAGCCTTACCCATGCACGCTGAAATACTTTTCAACCGCCAGCAATACGACCAGGCACTGGCCGACTATAAACAACTGCAGGCTCGTGCTACTACCACCGAACACCGCCAACTGGGAGCCACCGGTGTACTGCGTTGCGGTGTACTCCTGAAGGATGATGTGGAGGTCATCAATGCGGCAACGGCTCTGATGGCCGAAACCAAGCTGACGCCCGAACTTCAGAGCGAAGCCCTGTACTACCGTGCCAAAGCTTACCTCAACCAACAAGCCTGGCAAAAAGCCTCCGCAGACTTGCAGATATTGGCCAAGGATACACGTACACTCTATGGAGCAGAAGCTAAGTACTTGCTTGCTCAGCAGCTGTATGACAATGGTGACTATACGGCAGCCGAGAAAGAAGTGCTCAACTTCATCGAACAAAGTACCCCGCACGCCTACTGGCTGGCACGCAGCTTCATCCTTCTGTCCGACGTTTACGTGGCCACGGACAAGAAGCTCGACGCACGCCAGTACCTCCTCAGCCTGCAACAGAACTACCAGGCCGACGACGACATTGCGGGAATGATCGAAGAAAGACTGGCCAAACTGAAAGAATAACAAGAACGTCCCTATAAACAGCAACGAATTATGAAGAATATACGATATATACTTGGAGGAATGGCCTTGATGGGCCTCCCTCTGGCCCTGCAAGCGCAGAATCAGACTCAGGACACCACTCTGGTACGTACCGTGGTGGTGGAGCAGGAATACAACCCGGACATCATGGACGCCTCGAAAATCAATGTGTTACCCCAAGTAGAAGTGCCTGTTGTCAGCAAGAAAGCAGTGGAATACAACGAGACACTGAAACCGGCCACAGAAATCCCTGCTACAACCATGCAGTCCTATACCGGTATCGAAAGTCTGGACAAGGCCAAAGGCGGCTATGCGCGCCTGGGTTACGGCAACTACAATAACCTCGACCTGCTGGCCAACTACCTGTTCACCTTCAAAGGAAAAGACTGGCTGAACCTGAACTTCGGCATGGACGGAATGAACGGCAAGCTGGACATGGGCGAAGGACTGGAAAAATGGAAGTCGCGCTACTACCGTACCCATGCAGGTGTGGACTACCAGCACCGCTTCCGCTCGGTGGACTTGAACCTGGGCGGACACTTCGGTCTGAGCAACTTCAACTTCATGCCCGAATGGGCTGACGGCAAGCAGAAGTTTACCTCCGGTGACGTTCACATCGGACTCGAGAACCGCAACAAGGATCTCGCCCTGGATTATGCTCTGGAAACCAACCTCCTGCTCTACCAACGCCAGTACGACCCCGCAGCTACAGATGCCGGAGAAAGCCTGGTGCGCACCAAAGCCGAAGTGAGCGGCGACATCTCGGACGAGCAACTCATCCGCATTGGCTTCTACATGGACAACGCATTCTATCAGAAAGCCAATTTCGACAACACCACTTCCATCGGCCTGAATCCCAGCTATCAGTTTCACAACGATGACTGGAGCCTGAGACTCGGCGCACACGTTGACATGGCTTTCGGCTTTGGCAAACAATTCCGTGCCGCTCCCGACGTACAGGTGCAATACAACTTCTCGGACAGCTACCTGCTCTACGCACAGGCCACCGGCGGCAAACGGCAGAACGACTTCCGCCAACTGGAAAGCTACAATCCCTACGGACAGCTCTACAACCAGCTTGATGCCACCTACGAACAGCTGAACGCCGCCATCGGCTTCAAGGCAAGCCCCGTCAACGAGCTGTGGTTCCACCTCTATGCCGGCT
>DXAV01000053.1 GCA_019116805.1 Candidatus Bacteroides merdavium
ATACACGTTTAATACAATCTTAACTTATTTTGCTTTTTTGCAGCATTTTGAAAGGTTTATGCAAATAAAGGGCCGGATCGGAAGAATGTCACTGCATGAAACATGACACGATACTTCATGAGCTGTTGACACAGTATTTCATTAGATCGTGACGAAGTGCTTTGTGAGGGTGCAACGAAGCACTGCATGAGGTGGTGACGAAGCACTGTATGAGATGGTGACGAAGCACTGTATGAGATGGTGACGAAGCACTTCGTCAGAAAATGAAGATGTGATGCTTGAAACTGCAAGGTATCAATATATCTACCCTCCCAACATTGCGCCATTGCACATTATAAACATTTTTCAACACATCACTCAAATTGGCTCACAAACCCATTTACGCCCCGGCATTCTTATGTTTCAAGCCCAAAGGGGGTATGTTTGAAACATTCGACCTTTATGTTTCAAACATAGAGCCTTTGAGGTTTAAACCCATGCATCAAGCGTCTTTCAGACAAGCTTCCGAAGTCCTCTAATATGTAAACAATTATAACTAAACTATATAGAAAAGTCATTGCATATACGCAGAAACGGGAACAAATCTCTTCTGCTATTTTTTTACATTTCGTTTCGATAAATAATAGTTTTTTTATTTCTTTGTGTAACTTAATCATAATACAGAATATGCACACCAATATCTTACGTATATTATTCAGTTTCCTTCTGTGCCTGTATGCCCACGTGGCCTGCCATGCTTTTTTTGAAAAGAACCTCCATGTGCTGACCATGAAAAACGGCCTGGCCGACAACACGATCCACTCCATCTGCAAAGACCGCAACGGATTTATCTGGCTGAGCACACGTAATGCTTTGAACCGCTACGACGGCAAACAATTGAAATCTTTTGCCTTCGATACCATAAGTACCAACATTTCGAACCTGAAAGAAATATCAGACGGACTCCTATGCTTTGAAAGCAGAGGCAGCCTCCATGCATTCGACCTGCGGAGCGAATGTTTCATCCCCGTACAGACGGAAGACGGGACATCTTTCAGAGCCATCGCCACCGAACCGGTGAACGACTCCACCCTATGGGTACTGGACAACAAGGAGCTGATGTTGGTCCGAAAAAGAGTTTTGCCACAAAACAAAGCTATCGTCTTGCACATTCTGAAACATTACTCACAATGGAAAGAAAAGGGACACACATTGGCTAAAATGTCACTAACTCCAGACAAACGTCATATTTGCGTGACAGACACACATGGAAAAGTAATGATTGCCGAAACAGAGCGGATGGAAAACTGCAGAACAATAGATTTAGGATTCGGCTACCCCATACAAATCAACCACATCCTGTACGACGAAGACGACAATATCTGGCTTTCGACTCTCACATATGGCATCATACGCTACAATGTAAAGACCAACAAGACCAGCCGCATGACTTACCACAATAAATATACAGCCAACCAGCTGTCGCATACCGATGCTTTCGGCGTGGTACGCCTGGAAAAAAATCGCTACCTGGCTGCCACATGGAACGGATACACGCTTATCAGTCTGAACAAAAAGAATCCGGACGAGATGACTGGACAGGTTTTCAACAACTCCACGTCCTATGTATTCCGTGACATTGAGACACGTATGCTGACAGCTTACTATGATCCTCAGGGGATCTTATGGATAGGAACAGACGGCGGCGGAGCCATCTGGTCGGACTTAAGAGACCAATTTTACAAACGTTACTACCAAGACAGACACAATGAAATCTGTTCCATCGTGAGCGATGACGAAGGCTATGTATGGCTCACGACCTTCCACCGGAGTATCCTTCGCAGCCGCACTCCCTATCATTCGGATGAAGAACTGGATTTCATACCGGCCGGCAATGCGGAAACTCAAAAACGAAATACCGTACTGAGCAGCACCAAAGACAAAGAAGGAAACCTATGGTTCGGTAATGCAGACGGAACCCTGAGCCACTATGATACACGAAAAAAAAGTTTTCGGATTATAAAACTGACTGACAGTTCCGGCTCGTCCAGCCAAGCCTCCATATGGAGTCTGCTGACCGACAGCAAAGGACAAATCTGGGTTGGGACACAGAGTGGCTTATTTGTCATTGATCCCATTTCCATCTCAAGCCGACAAATTGCTTTCGTCAATCATAAAGGAGAAAAAATTCCTCCCCTCTACATTCGTGCACTGGCCGAAACTCCTGATCACAATCTATGGCTGGGTACTACTTCCGGACTCTACCGATACGAGGGAAAAGGGAACCTGCTCGATTCCGGATATGAAAGCAAAACTGATATGACAGACTATTCAATCCGTTCTATGCTGGCCGCCAAGGACAGTATGCTGTATATAGGGTATATGAACGGATTTGCAGTCCTGTCACCGAAGAATAATTGCATCATAAAAACCTTCAGCACTCAAGATGGACTCTGCAACGATTTTGTAGGTTGCATTACCGAAGATGACAAAGGATACATCTGGTTAGGTTCCAACTCGGGCATTTCGCGTTATGACAGTCAGCAACGGTTGTTCCACAACTATTATATATCAGGAAGCAACCGTTCGGCCCTTTATTGGAAGCACACCTTATTTTTCGGTAACAACAAAAACCTGACTTATTTCAAAGCAGAAAAGAGTGACCGTTACGAGCAATCCAAACAGGTACTGATAACCGGGCTTGAGGTCAACAACCGCCCCGTAAGCATTAATCAGCCAATCAACGGACAGAATATACTGCCATACAGTATTTCCTACCAGTCGGACATCCGGCTCAGCTACAAGAACCGTGACTTTTCTATCACTTTCAGCAATTTGTCCTACTCTGACGACCAGGAAACGTACGCTTATCGCCTGTATCCCTACCAGCAGGAATGGATTTACACACAAGGAGAAGAGAAGGTCTCCTACACCAACCTGAAACATGGCAACTATACCTTCGAAATCAGAAATGTCCATCCGGATAATACTGCCGACAAGGTAACCACTTTGCACATCACCATAGATCCTCACTGGAGCAACAGCGCATGGTTCCGTTTCTGCCTGTTCGTGATAGCTATGCTGATCGTGTTACTCATCAACAGACGAATCCGGCTGAGAGCCAAACGGCTGGAACATGAAATGCAACTGGAGCATGAAGTATTCACCGCCAATATGGAACGTGACAAAGAAAAACAACTGCGCATGGAACGCGAACGGTTCTTTACTGAAATAGCTCATGAACTACGGACACCGCTAACCCTGATTCTGGCTCCACTACAGGAATTGTTGCAAATAAAAGGACTGGCCCCTCAAACCCAACGGCAACTGCAGACAGCCTTCGACAACAGTCAATCCCTGCACGCCCTGATGGACCAATTGCTGTTCGTACAGAAAGTGGAAGCTGACATGGTGAAACTCAAAGTGTCGGAAACGGATATCAACCAACTGGCGCACGACGTTTGCGAACCATTCAAACCAACGGCCGAAAAAAGCCATTATCAGTTCCACATCCATCTCTTACCCGAACCACTCAAATTGTGGATAGACACAGAAAAAATAGCATCCGCCCTGCGCAACCTACTGTCCAATGCCTTCAAATATACCATGCCGGGAGGAAAAGTGGAACTGGCAATAGGTCGAACCGTCATTGACGGGCATCCTTTCTGCATGATTACCGTCAGCGATACGGGAGCCGGCATTCCGCAGGAAGTGAAAGAGCATCTGTTCGAACCCTTCACCACTGGAGTGAACGTGCCTGTACATTCCACACAAACGGGCATCGGAATGAGAATCGTAAAGAATATCGCAGATTTGCACCACGGCTACATCCGGACAGCCGACCAGCCTGACCACGGCACCATCATCAGCCTCTACATCCCCGAAGGCAACAGTCACTTCGACACGGCCAACGAAAAAGTGAGCCTCATCGTACCCGAAAAGCAGTCCGAACAGGACAGCAAGGCCACAGAAAAAGAGGAGGCTGTCCACAACGATGGACCCAAGAAGCGCCTGCTCATCATCGAAGACAACGCCGATATCCGGCAATACATCGGCAATCTTTTCGAAAATGAGTTTATCATTGAGGAAGCGGCCAATGGAGAGGAAGGTATCAACATGGCATACGAGACGGAACCGGCTATCATCATCTGTGACATCATGATGCCCGTCAAAGACGGACTGGAATGTTGCCGCGAACTGAAAGAATCGCCACAGACGGCTTCTATTCCTATTCTGATGCTCACCGCCAAATCCGAAGACTCGGACGTCATTCAGGCCTTGGGCATCGGAGCCGACGACTACATGATGAAACCTTTCAACCCGGAAATGCTGAAGTCGAGGGTGCGCAACCTGGTACGCCAGCGCGAAAGGCTGCAACGGCTGTATGCCGGCACCTTAAGACTGAAAACAGAGGAAAGGAAAGATGGGAAGAAGGAAAACGAAGATTATTTCATCCGACAGGTAATTCAGGTGATAGAGGCCAACCTGGCGGACGAGAATTTCAACGTGAAAATGTTGGCTGACCAGCTACACATGAGCCAGCCGACACTCTACCGCAAAATCAAGCAACGGAGCGAACTGGCCGCCATCGACATGATACGCAGCGTTCGCATGAGCAAGGCCGCCTCGCTCATCCTGGAGAACCGATACAGCATGCAGGAAATAGCAGAAATGGTGGGCTATAATGATACGCGTACCTTGCGAAAACATTTCGCAACACAATTCGGCGTATCTCCCTCCAAATACAGCGAACAGAATGCTGAAGAATAAGGAGGGAGTCAGCCGGATCAGCCGATGTAGTTGCTATAACGATGGAAGAAACGACGGAAGGCACTCCAGCGCATCAGAACCTGTTCGAACACAAGGATACCTAGCAGGGCACAACCGATGCCAAGCGAAACGTCGATGATGTAATGATGGCCTGAATAGACGGCCGTCCACCAGATGCCTACCATGATGAAGGCAAAGACAGCTATGAGCCAGCGACGGCAACGGGCCATGACAGCATAGGCCAAGGCTACGACCATGTAGGCTGCATGGAGCGAAGGCACGGCGGCAAAGACATTGGCATTGCGTCCATAGATACCCTCGAAGACGGTGATGCCCAGCAGCTCGTCGAATCGGCCGAGACCAGCCACATTGCCTGGCGTGGAAAGTACCGGTTCAAATCCATAGTTCATGGCATACCAGGGCGGAGCAGCCGGATGAATATAGTACCCGACAAAACCTATCAGATTGACCAGCAGGAAAACCATCGAGAAACGCAAGTACATGCTACGCTGTCCCTTGAAATAGAGCCACAGGCCGAAAGCAATAGGGACGGGTACCCAACAGAGATAGAAAATGCCGGCCATAAAATCGGCCACGCTACAATGGTGTTGCGCAAAAAACTCACATGGAATCAGCGTCTGTCCGCCCACTGTAATGCCAAACAATCTTTTCTCAGCCTCATAAAGCCCCTGCACATCGATGGGGTTCACCTCGTAGTTGGGCCATACCCGCATCCAGTCGTAGGAAACGCCAAACACAATGAAAGGAAGCAAAGCTACCGCCAGCTTGCGGGTATAGCTTCCTGAAAAGAACAGCAATAGAAAAAGCCCCACCATCAGGAAATGTTCAGGACGGATGCCCACAAACATCCCTGTCAACAGCAAGAAGAGGGAGGCTATCACAAGAACCGACAAGGCTTCTCTTGCCGGAGGCAGAATTGATGACTTCATCCGATTACTTCTTCAAAAGTTTGCGACAATGGTTGATGCGGACAAATGCCGTCCAGTTGGCCAACACGGCGATGATAGCCAGTGGAGCAATCAGGATGTACACGCTATCGAAAGCGGTGCAGTCTTGGAAAACGCCACAGAAGATGGCACCCAAAGCCGTCAGCACCACACGCTCGGGACGCTGCATCAGGCCCACCTTACACTCCAAGTCCAATCCCTCGGCACGGGCACGCACATAGCTCACCATGAGCGAACCGATGATGGCCACACCCGTAATGATGCTTCCCCAGAAATAGCCCTGAAGGAGCAGGAAGTAGAGGATGCCGAAAAGGGTGAACAACTCGCTATAACGGTCGAGCACAGAGTCATACAAGGCTCCGAACGTGGAAGACATGTTGCCCACACGTGCCACACGCCCGTCCATCATGTCGAACAGCCCGGCGAACAATACGATTCCGCCCGCCCATCCGGCACAGGTCAGCGCCTTATCGCCGCCGGCAAAACTTGCATACACAAATACGACAGCTGCTACGATATTCAGCACCAGGCCCGTAGTAGTAATGAAATTGGGAGTAATCCCCACCTTAATCATGCCATGCACAACAGGATTGATAATCTTGTAAATCAACTGTTGCAAATAGTCTCTATAGTTCATATACAGAATAAATAATTAATAATATTCCAAGCATTGCGATGTTCACTTCCTTTTCCTGAAGATACGCCTGAAGTTAAGGTTGCGGTAAACAAATGTCCGCTGCATGCTGTAGTTCCAAAAGAAGGCTACAGTTACGGCAACAAGCATCTTCGACACGATAAACATGTTGTCCGCATAATAAGCAGGCAATCGCTCCATCCAGCCCATCCCTGTGACCCACTCGGTCAGTGCAAAAGTACCCCAAGTGTTGAGCATGATGCTCATTCCCCAGACAAACAGGTATTTCACAGCCACGTGGACTTTCTTGCATCCGTCGGCATGAAACACCCAGCCATAATTGATGACGCAGTTCGTGACACCTCCCACCACAGAGCCGATGAAAGTGGCATACAGGTAGAAAAGGCCTCCAAACTTTACCAGCGAGATGGTCACCAAGAAATCAACGGCACTTGCCAGCCAAGCCGACAACTGCGCCTTGCAGAACATCCACACTTCTCTGCGCCGATGCCTGCGTCCTCCTCCGTCCACCATCAACCTATTATCCATCTGGCTATAATCAACAAGATAAAACCATAGACGCCCGAAAGGATGTCGTCCATCATCACTCCCCACCCTCCTGGCAGCTTCTCCATCCTGCGGATGCCCAAAGGCTTGAGGATATCAAAAAAGCGGAAGAGCATAAAGGCAGCCAAGCCATACCACACGTGCCCGGCAGGAGCGGCCAGCAGGCTGATCCATACGCCCACCATCTCATCGACCACCACCCGCGAAGGGTCTTCGCCCCACACAGGCTCCAGGCAGTCCGTCGCCCAAACGCCGGCTATAGTAAAGACGAGTATCAAGGCCACCGTAATCCACAACAACGCCATCCCTGACAGGAGGAACGACAGAAGGTACCACACCAAAGTGGCCAATAACGCGCCTGCCGTACCAGGTGCCACGGGCGAAAAGCCTGAGCCGAAACCCGTACCTATCAGCATCGGAAGAAAAGGAGGTCTGTCCATTGTCTTATCAATTCGTTTCACACAAAAGAGGGTGTACCCTCTGAATCTGCCTGTAATCTTCGGCGTACACCCTCTCTTCTTTATATTATAGCTATAATTTACATGTATCCATCGCTCAGTCAAGATAATCCGCTTCTTTCTCGCCCACCATGTTGCGGATGGTCTGCTTCACCATGCGCCATTGCTGGAAGAGGTCGTGCACGGGCTGATGTTCGAAGTCGTGCATCGGGCTCTTGCAGAAGAACGAAAGCCACGTCTGGATGCCACACATGCCTGCACGCAAGGCCAGGTCGCAGAAGAGCACCAGGTCGAGCGCGATAGGCGCGGCCAGAATGGAGTCACGGCACAGGAAGTTGACCTTGATTTCCATCGGATAGCCCATCCAACCGAAAATGTCAATATTATCCCAAGCCTCCTTATTGTCCTTGCGGGGCGGATAATAGTTGATGCGCACCTTGTGATAAACATCGCCATAGAGGTCGGGGAACTTCTCGGGCTCGAAGATGTTGTCGATGACCGATAGCTTGCTCACCTCCTTCGTCTTGAAGTTCTCGGGCTGGTCGAGCACCTCGCCGTCACGGTTACCCAAGATGTTGGTCGAGAACCATCCGCTCACGCCCAGCATACGCGTCTTGAACATCGGTGCCAGCACGGTCTTCATCAGCGTCTGTCCGCTCTTGAAGTCCTTGCCTGCGATGGGCACATTCATCTTCTTGGAGAACTCCCACATGGCAGGTGTGTCCACGCAGAGGTTGGGAGCACCCATCACGAAAGGAGCACCTTCGGCAATCGCCGCATAAGCGTAGCACATGCTCGGCGAAACGACTTCCACATTGTTTTCCTTCATAGCCTTCTCCAGCGCCTCCAGCGACATGTGTTCGTCAGAGAGGGGCACGAAGATTTCCGTACTTGCCGCCCACAATACCACGATGCGCTCGCAACCATTGACGGCCTTGAACTCGCGGATATCCTGACGGAGCTGCTCCACCATGTCCCAGCGAGTGGCTGCCGACTTGATGTGCGTACCGTTCAGGCGCTTGGCAAAGTTATGGTCAAAAGCAGCCGTCATCGGACGAATGGCCTTCAGTTCGTCTTTTACCAAATTCAGGTCTTTTTCCTTCAACACTTCGGCGTACATGGCTGCCTCGTAAGCATCGTCGGCAAAGATATCCCAACCGCCGAACACAATATCGTTCAGGTCGGCCAAAGGAACGATATCTTTAATCGGATGTTCCTTGCCGTCCTGCATTTTCATTGTGGCCATCTGGGTTATCGAACCGATAGCCTTTGCCAGTCCCTTGCGGGATGCCAATACACCTGTAATCATAGTGGTGGCCACAGCGCCTCCCACTCCAACAACCAGTACGCCAAGGCGTCCTGTTGCCGGTTTAATCATTTCTCTCATGCCATTATTTTATTTAGAGTTTAAAAAATTGTTCAAAGTTAGGAGATTTTACTGATTTATAACTATCCTTTTTTACCGTTTTATTAGCCAATTAGCAAGATTTAAGTAAAAACAAAGAATATGTAATCTCCACAAACCATATGAAAAGCATTGCTTTAGCCTAAACAAAGCATTGCTTTTCCCATCTTAAAGCATTGTTTTTTCCAAAAGACAACAATTTTTAGGGTTTGGATTTGTTGTCCGAAGAAAGAGTTTTCTTCGGCTCGATACGGGTAGAGTCAGCATAAGCACGGAGAACTTCCAAAGTGCGGGCACGTCGCTTGCGGGCACGAATGCTCCAAGCCCCCTTGTCGGGCATCAGGCTATAACCCGAGGGACGGCTGACAGCCTGCCACCCAAAGACCGACTGATTGGCCACACGCCCCGTCACGACATAGCGCAAGCCGGTGGCCTCTATCTGCTCGACCGTCTCGCGAGGGCCGGCATCGAGTGGTGACTTGGCCCAATTGGAATAGATGGTTCTCGTCTTGAGTTCGTAGAAAGGATCGTTGCGCCAGGTGTTCTTATCGACTTTTATCTTGCGTTGCCTCACAGGGTCCCAGTTGTAGGGCGTATTGGCCGTATAGGGGAAGAGGGTCAGCTTCACCTTGCGCGGGCGGACGCCCTGCACTTCAGGCAACGTCTCGTCCACCTCGAGCCATGGCTTCGACTCGACGGCACGCGGACTTCCCCAAGGAGTTTCGTCCACCTCCTTCAAGATGTCCAGATTGAGAATGATCTCCCCGTCGGATTGAAGCAACTGCTGAAGGCGAATAGAGTCGGCCTTCGTCCAGTCTTGCGCATAAAGGGGGAAGGCTGCCAACCAAAGCAGCCCATATAGGTACCAGAAACGTCTCACAATGTTATCGGATAGTTAATACACCAAACAGATTACCACCACATGTAACCACTACCGCAAAGAGGTTCGTCATAACAGGGATCTACCGTCCACATGGTTCGCGGATACTTGCGACTCTCCCACCAGCGGCGGTATCGGGCGGCAGCGTCGAGCACTTCTTCGTCGGAAAGGAAGTAAATACCTTCGTAGTTGTCGGCATCGACATGCACCATCTTACACCCCATCGAGGCATTATGCCCCAGGCGGATGGTCTCCACCGTCCAAAGGATGCACTCGCCCAAGCGGAGCCTTCCACCCGCCGAATAGGAAACGGTGGCCAGGGGGAAGGAGGGAATGAGCGTCAAGTCGTCGGCATACTTCAGGAGGCGGCCGATGTCCTCGTGCGTAAAGTTGGGCACCTTACCCAAAGTATTGTCCCCATCGGGTTGGTATTTTCCTGCCCGAAGCTGGTCAACGAAGAGGTCAACATCGGGATTGTTGGAGTCGAAAGTTTCAGATTGGCATGAAGCGAAGGTCAGCGTCAATGCCAACAGGAAGCCTGCAAGAAGGCCGTATAAAATAGACTTTAAAGTGGTAGTCATAGCGATTGAATTCTTTTTCGGTTAATAAGTCATGCGTACGCCACAGAGGAGGTTCAGATTGGTAGGTCGCTCCGTACGAAGCGTGCGGCTGGGAGCATCCGTATCGAAATGATGCGACACACTGGGCTCGGCAAACAGAGCGAAGCGCTCGTTCAGCTTGTAACGCACACCCACGCCTGCCGCCACGGCCAACTGAACGGGTTCGGCCTTGAAGCTGTTGTCAGGGGCGCCTGCCAGGCACTTCTCTACGCTTCCGCCCGCCGTGGCATAGAAGTCGAATTTATCATTACTAACCAGCTGTACGTTCAACTTTACAGGTACGGCCAGCGTATGATAGGTGTGACTTCCGCCAGGCAAAGCCGTGTCGTGCAGGCGGTTGTATTGCAACCCTGCTTCCAGCGAAAGGAGTTTGCCCAAGTTTCGCTCCATACTGACACCAGCCGTGAGGGGCATCTTGAAGTCGCCGTCGGGCAAGGAGCTACCCACGTAGGCTTTCAAAGCCCAGTTGCGCGACTTCAAAGCAGACTTGGGAGCAGTTTTCTTCTCCTCCGCCTGAGTAGAAGAAACCTCATCGGTCGGAGCGTTTTCGGCCGACGAAGCAGGATGATAGCCCTTACCTCCCATGCCTGCACGATAGCTGCCCGGCATATTCTGCCCGGCATGACCATACATCTGCTGGGTGACACGGATGGAAACGCGTACGGAAACCGTCTGTTCATCCTCGGCCTCATCGTCGCCCTCTTGGCCAGAGGAGGCCAACACGGGCTGCATCTGGCCGGCAGAAGAGGTTAAGGGGGACGTTTCCTTCACGCTGGGAAAGGACTCCTCAACACGGTCGCCGTCCAGGCTTGTACCAGGTACGAGTGCCGCCACCTGCGTAAAGGCTTCTCCCATCTCCTCCTTCGGAGAGAAGAACCAGAAAGCAGCTGACGCCATACCCAGCACCAACACAACGGACGCAGCGGCCGCTACCCTGTAAAAGGAAGGAGAGAAAATCCGACGCTTGCTTTCAGGAGTGCCTGAAACGGATAAATCGCGCTCCAACTCTTCCCAAAAGCCATCGTTGACAGGCATCTCTACCCTGCCCAACTTCTGACGGAACAATCCGATTATTTCTTCATTTTCTTCTTTCATGGTCGGTATATTCTTTTATTCTTTTTGCTAACAAACTCTTGGCTCTGTGCAGTTGCGAGGTCGAGGAGTGTTCCTTGATGTGTAGCAGACGGGCTATCTCCTTGTGGGATTTTTCCTCGAACACGTACAGGTTGAAGACCGTTCGGCATCCGTCGGGCAACTCGGCCACGAACTGCATCAGCACTTCCTCCGAAAGAGAGCTTCCACTCTCCGCCACCTCTGTTTCGTCCACTACGTCGGGAAGTTGTTCCTCGTTGACCACCAACTGATTGAAGCGTTGCTTGCGACGCAGGTAATCAATAGCTTGCGTCATCATCACACGCGTCATCCACGTGCCCAGCGAGCATTCTCCGCGGAAAGTGAAATTGGAGAAGATTTTGATGAAACCGTCGTGCAACACATCATGGGCTTCGTCCATATCGCCCGTATAACGATAGCACACGGCCAGCATCTGGCGGGAATAAAGGGTGTACAATTCTTTTCGGGCAACATTGTCACCTGTCCGACATCCTTTAACCAACTCTATTTCACAATCCTGTGCCAATACCTTACGTCACGGACGCTTCCTCGCGTCTTTTGTCTGTTAGACGCAGCCCTCCGCAGAATGCTGCAAAATGAATACTAAAAAGAAGTTAAAAAGAAAATGAATTTTGCCCTCCATCTCCATGAACCGAAAAGAAAAGCCCCCCATAAATTGGCCTGCTATCAGACAATCTATGAGAGGCAAATTCTGGTTATCTCAATTCCTTGCAGGAAAATCAACACGCCTTGAAACTCATGTCGAGTCCCTTCACGGAGTGGGTCAGAGCCCCTACAGAGATGAAGTCCACGCCACACTCGGCATAGTCGCGCAGGGTGTCGAACGTGATGCCGCCCGACGATTCCGTCTCATAGCGGCCGCCCACCATCTCGACGGCCTTGCGGGTCATCTCGGGCGTAAAGTTGTCGAACATGATGCGGTCCACACCACCCAAGTCGAGCACCTGCTGGAGTTCGTCGAAGTTGCGCACTTCGATTTCTATCTTCAGGTCCTTGCCCTTGGCCTTGCAATATTCCTTGGCGCGCGTGATGGCCTTGTCGATGCCGCCTGCAAAGTCCACGTGATTGTCCTTGAGCAGAATCATGTCGAAGAGGCCGATGCGGTGGTTCACACCTCCACCTATCTTGACGGCCATCTTCTCGAGGATACGCATGCCGGGAGTGGTCTTGCGGGTATCGAGCACGCGGGTGTGCGTACCCTTGAGGCGTTCCTGATACTTGTGGGTCATGGTGGCGATGCCGCTCATGCGTTGCATGATGTTCAGCATCAGGCGCTCCGTCTGAAGGAGCGACTGCACCTTGCCTTCCACAATCATGGCCACGTCGCCAGGCTTCACTTCGGCGCCGTCGTTGATGTAAACCGTCACTTTCATCGTAGGGTCGAAGCGGCGGAATACCTCCTTGGCCACCTCGATGCCGGCCAGAATGCCTGCTTCCTTTATCAAAAGCTTCGACTTGCCCATCGCCGTCTCGGGGATGCACGAAAGGGTGGTATGGTCACCATCGCCTATATCTTCTGCAAACGCCAGGTCGATGAGTCTGTCTATCAGTTCTTGTTCCTTAGTCATTTGTTTTATCAATCCTTATTTGATGTATATAAAATCTGTTATGTTCTTTACGGAAGAAACAATTCACGCGGAAGTTTCCGTTAGCCGTCTGCAGGGTGCCGACAATAAAACTCGAATCATTGCGCTTGCCCTGATGCTTGACGTCGAACCTGCTTACCTTATTGTTGGTAAAGAAATCCGAGATAGCCCCTTCGGCGCCGACCTTATCTACCTGAACAGGTTTGCTCAAGATGACCAAGTCCACCTTCTCGCCCAGATAGCGGTTCAGTTCTTGTGAACTACCTTTCTTGAAGGCCACCACTACTCCCACAGGAACATCCTGTGCCAGCAGGGAAGCAAGGCCCAACCACAAACTGAGCAATAAAAAGATTACCCGTTTTTTCATATTACAAGCATTTACCTATGCAAAGATAGAGATTTATTGCAATATACCACAAAAATGTTGTAATTTTGTTCGCTAATCCAATCAGAAACAGCATGAAAACCATTCTACTCGTCGTAGGGAAAACCGTTGAGCCCCATTTCATTACCGCCATCGGCGACTACGTGCAACGCACAAAACGCTACCTGTCGTTCGACCTGGAAGTGATTCCCGAACTGAAGAATACCAAGAGCCTCTCCGAGGAAGTGCAGAAGGAAAAGGAAGGCGAACTGATCCTGAAAGCTCTCCAGCCGGGCGACGTCGTGGTGCTGCTCGACGAAGGGGGAAAAGAAATGCGCTCCATGGAGTTTGCCGACTACATGAAGCGCAAGATGAATACAGTAAACAAGCGGCTGGTCTTCGTCATCGGAGGGCCTTACGGCTTCGCGCCGAAGGTCTATGCCGCGGCCCACGAGAAGATGTCGCTCTCACGCATGACTTTCTCCCATCAGATGGTGCGGCTCATCTTCGTAGAGCAGCTCTATCGCGCCATGTCCATCCTGAACGGAAGCCCTTACCATCATGAATAATTACGATCTCGATACCTGGAACCCTTTGTCCGACAGAGACATCTCGACAAAGCGGGCGCGCGGATTGGGCGCCTCGCGGGTCAATGTCTCGCGGATGCGGAGGGCGGCCTGTGGGTCTTTGGCCACCATGTAGAGGTAACCTCCCCCACCCGCACCAGGCAACTTGTAGCCCAGCGTATAATCCTTTATCTTATTGATAATCTCTTCCACGGCGGGCGGATTGGTACCGCTGTCCAACGCCTTGTTCTGCGTCCACGTCTTGCCCACCAGCTTACCGAAGGCCTCATAGTCGTTGCGCTGGATGGCTTCGGCCATGTCGAGCGCATGGGCTTTCATCTCGCCCAGCAGAGAGAGGTGCGGCCCCGAATTGAGGAACATGGAGCGCACGATTTCCGCCAGAATGCCTTTGGCCGTGCGGGTGATGCCTGTGTAGTAGAGCAGGTGGCACGCGCGATATTCGGGCTGGACAAACAAGTGGTCGGGCAACCAACGCACGAGGGGCTGCTGGACGAAGCCTGGCTCCGTCTGCAAGAGCTTGATGCCTTGAAGCACGCCGCCGTATTGGTCTTGCCAGCCACCTCCCGTGGTGAGCAGCTGCTCTAGGGCAAGAGTACGGCGACACACCTCATTCTTGTCCCACGACAGGCCGCAGAAGTCGCTCAGCGAGCCCAAGACGGTGGACGCCAGGATGGAGCTGGTACCCAACCCTGACCCCGCAGGGATGGCCGAGAGCAGGGTGATTTCAATACCCGTCCCAAAAGCCTGAAGCTGTTCGGCCAGCGTGGCGTAAGCCACTTCGGAGAACTTGGGCGAGAAGCCCGCCAGCACCAACGCCGCCTTGGGAATGGAGAAGGGCGAACCTATCTTGCAATAGTCATGCAATTCCTCGTACGTGCGAATGACCTCCATGGCGCCCATGTCGATGGAGCGGAGGATGATGTGGAAGTCCTGGCAGGGCTTGACATACACCTGCAGGGGCGGCTGGCCATTGAGCTCGACGGCGATGTTCACCACATGCCCGCCCGCAAAGAGCGAATAGGGAGGCGTGTCGGTCCATCCGCCCGCCATGTCGATGCGCACAGGGCTTCGTCCCCACACAATCTGGTCGCTATAGACGTTGAGCATGGGGTGGCTCTTATGTTCGTAGAGGTCGGCCAGCAGGCCTTCGCGGAGCAGGCCGAAGGCAGCCTGTTCGTCGGCCTTGTAGTCGGCGCCCCCCAACTTGTCCACCTGCGCACGAAGCATGCGGTTGTGGATGCGTTGCATCAGCGGGGCATCGTCGGGCAGCGGAGCTGGCTTCGGCAGGTCGAGGCGATGGTATTCGCGCGCGGCGTCGGCCAGGTCGAGCTGATAGAAGACGCTCTTCTCATAGTTCGTGGCCAGCAGCTCCCAGTTCTTCTTGGCGAAGGCTTCGCGTTGGGCATAGAGGCGGCGCAGGTCGGCACGGGCGGAAATCTCGTCGGCCGAGAGGCGTTCAGACGCCAGCCACTTCTGACGAACCTCCCACGAGGTAGGGTTAGTGGTCATCCAGGCAACCATCTGCCCCATCGTCTCCACATCGTACACTACAGGGAAGAGGGCAGCCGCCTGAAGGTCGTCGTGACGGCCTGGGAAGTCGTCCAACGTAAGTTCGCGGCACTCCATCCAAAAGTTGAAGGAATTGTTCAGGTAACGGGTATTCTCATCGTCCAAAGCCCCCTTGAAAGCATTGTCGAAGCCATAGGGGCGAACCGCCCATCCTCCACCCTGCAAGGGCACGATGTCAACGCAATAGCCATCGAACAACACCAGCTCCCACTGGTTGCGGGGCACACCCGTGATGATATGTCGCGCGCCAAGCTCCCACGAAGCGGGCACACAACTGTTTTCTATCCACACGTTTTCGTTAGCCTCGGAGAACTTGATGCCCACTTCTGCGTTTTGGGTGAAGATGGAGGCATTGGGTTTCACCTTGCGGTGCATGATCTGACGCTGGTCGGACACCTTGCTTTGCAGGGCGAGGGTGCTCGAAAGCAGCTCGCGGCTGGTGCCGTAGTGATAGAACTCGCCACCAGGCAGGGGCAAGATGGCCACCGACAGGGCGTTCAGCTCGTCGTCGGCAATGCGCGGATGGGCACCCAGCGCCCGACCGAAGTCGGAGTAGAGGTCGTAGTAGCGCAGGTCGGACCAGAGAACGGCAGGATCTGTCGGCCCTTCGGCCTTGAGCGAACGCTTCTTGAGCAGCTCGACGGCACGGTCGCTCAAGAGCCAGATGCCGATGTCCATCAGGAAGAGATGGGTTTGCGCCAGATCTTCGAGCTCGGCCAGCGAAGGTTTCTGAAGCATGAAGTCGAGCACTTCGGGCTCCTTGCGGCTGGAGACGAACACGCCGTGATGGGTGGCCAGCACGGGGTCCACCCACAGGCCGTAGCACACGACGTCGGCCTCGGGAATGTCCTGCAAGGGCTTCTCGGCACGGATATAGACGTCGCCGCTGGCTATAAGGGTGCGAAGCGACTCGGGAGCACGCTCCATGATCTTTTCGTACAAGGGCAGCTGCAGGGAGAGCAGGTTCTGACCCAACCGCTGACCACGCGCCCAGCGGAACACGGGCAGGGGCGTCAGAATCTTGCCCGACGGGGCATAGGACGGCAGGCGTCGGCTTTGTCCGCCGGCATGAAGGAGGATGCGCTTCTCGGCTCGTGCCTCGGCGGAGCGATTCTGCTCCCACTGGCGCAGGAGCCAGGTGGTACCACCACCCGAACCCAGCTTCATGCCGACAGGGTCGGACGTACAAAACCATTCGTTCGTGTTCACATGCTCCAATTCGGGGAAGGCCTCCACCAGGTTGGGAGGCAATGACAAGAGTTTCTGCATATCGTCGTTTTTGTAGTTTCTATAATTGGCTACAAAAATAACGATTTTTAGTCGTATCAAGATGAAAGTTTATTGTCTTTAGGCACGGATTACGCGGAAAACGCGGAAAATTAATATTAATCCGTGAAATCCGCGTAAGCTGCGCCTGAAAGAAAACGAAGTCTCATCTTGATACCGTCCACTCAGCATCCCCCGCCCACGGCCTCGGCCAGCAAGGGCGGCAGGTCGAAGTGGGCCGCCTTGATGCGCCCGATCAGCTCCTTGCCCGCAGGGGTCGGCACGAAGTACATCTGACGCTTGTCCTCGCGCCCCACCTGGCGCACAATCAGTTCCTTGCCCTCGACGGAGCGGATGACTTTCGACGCGTTGGAGGCCGACAAGCCCAGAGCCTCGGCCACCTCGCTGGAGCTCAGCTTGCCCCGCGACAGGAGCGTACAGAGCAGCATGCCTTCGTTGAGCGACAGGCCATAGGCTTGCTCAAACTGGGCCTCGAACTCGGCGATGGCCCGATAGATGTCGCGTATTTTGCACAAAACTTCCATATAAATAAATGAAGAATGAAGAATGAGGAATGAAGAACGGAGAATGAGGAATGAGGCGCAGGCTTGCCACACGGAAATTCTTCATTCTTCGTTCTTCATTCTTCATTCCAATTAGATAAACAGGTTCACATTCGCCTGGTCGGCACGATCCATGTAGGTGGCCACGCCGCCCACGGTCACTTCGTCCAGCAGCTCCTCGCGGGCGATGCCCATCATGTCCATCGACATCTGGCAGGCGATGAACTCCACGCCCTGTGCCAGCGCCTGCGCACGGAGGCTCTCCAGCGAATCCACACCCTTGCGCTTCATCAGGTAGCGCATCATGCGGCTGCCCATGCCCAGCATGTTCATCTGCGAGAGCTTCAGCTTCAGCGAACTGGAGGGCAGCATCCAGCCGAACATGCGGCCGAAGATGTCTTTCTGCACGGCGGGTTTCTTCACTTTTTTCAACACGTTCAATCCCCAGAAGGTAAAGAATATGGACACTTTCTGACCCGTGGCGGCCGCTCCGTTGGCCAAAACAAAAGTCGCAAGCGCCTTGTCCAGGTCGTCGCTGAAGAGGATCAGCGTCTTTCCACGACCGCTTTTTCCGCCATTTTCGGCCTCACAAACGCCGTTTCCTTTCTCCAAAAGCACGGTATAGCGGCCTTTCGACTCCGATTTTTCAATCAGTCGGTTGCCCGTCGTGTGGCACCAGGCCGAGGCGTCGCGGGCAAAACCGGCATCGGTAGCCACCACTTCCACGCGCTGGCCGGGCACGGCGGCGTCCATCGCCTCCTTGACCTTCATGATGGGGCCGGGGCATTGCAGGCCGCAGGCGTTGATGCGCACCACGGGGCGGTCGCACACGCACGACGCATTTTCAGCCTCTCTGTGCGACGCAGACGGCTCGCGGGTACAAGAACACGCCTCGGTAGGCAAAACGGGCGCTACGGCCGCGGAATAGGTCTTGTAGCCGCCAATCAGGTTGCGCACGTTGGTGTAGCCGCGCCCCATCAGGATGCGTTGCGCCAGATAGCCGCGCAAACCCACGGCGCAGAACACCACGACGGGACGGTCCGCCGGCACTTCGGACAGGCGCTGGCGCAGGTTGTCGAGGGGAATATTCACGGCGCCAGGGATGGTACCGAAGGCAAATTCCTCGGGCGTGCGGGTGTCGATGAGCACGAGGCCGTCCTTCTGCGCCGCCAGCTCGCGCCAGGTGATGGCGGGCATGGCTCCGCTCAGCAGGTTGGAGGCCACATAGCCGGCGATGGCGATGGGGTCCTTGGCCGACGAGAAGGGCGGCGCGTAGGCGTGCTCGGTTTCCACGAGGTCGTACACCGTTCCGCCGTGCTTGATGAGCTGGGCAATCTGGTCGATGCGCTTGTCCACGCCCTCGTAGCCCACGCACTGGGCGCCATAAAGGCGACCCGTCTTGGGGTCGAAGGTCAGCTTCAGCGTCAGGGGCAGGGCGTCGGGATAGTAGCCGGCGTGCGAGCCGGAGTGGGTCACGGAGCTCAGGTAGTCCATGCCCAGCTGTTTCAGGCGCTTGGCGGCCAGGCCGGTGGAGGCCACGGTGAGGTCGAACACCTTGGCGATGGAGGTGCCGATGGCGCCCTCGTAGGCGGTGACGTTGCCCAGGGCCATGTTGTCGGCCACGATGCGTCCCTGACGGTTGGCGGGGCCGGCCAGGTAGTTCAGCCAGGGCTTGCCCGTCAACGGGTGCGGGAACTCGATGGCGTCGCCCACGGCATAGATGTCGGGGGCAGAGGTTTGCAGGTACTCGTCCACCCAGATGCCGCCCATCTCGCCCAGCTTCAATCCGGCCTCCTTGGCCAGAGCCGTGGCGGGACGCACGCCGATGGAGAGCAGCACGAGGTCGGCCTGCAGGGTCTTGCCGCTCTTCAGGAAGACGGTGAGGCCCTCGTCGGTGCGGCGGAAGCTGGTGACGCCCTCCTCCAGGTAGAGGCCCACACCCTTCTCCACAAGGTGCTGGTGCACGGGGGCGGCCATGGAGTAGTCGATGGGGGCCATCACCTGGTTGCCCATCTCGACCACGGAGACGGCCACGCCGGCGTGGTGCAGGTTTTCGGCCATCTCCAGCCCGATGAAGCCCGCGCCCACCACGACGGCACGGCGCACGCGCTTCTCTGTGAGGTAGGCCTTGATGCGGTCGGTGTCGTCCACATTGCGCAGGGTGAAGATGCCCTCCTCGCCGATGCCCTCGAGGGGCGGACGCACGGGCGTGGCGCCGGGCGAGAGGAGCAGCTTGTCGTAGGTCTCCTCGTAGGTGGTGCCGTCGGCACGGCGCACGGTCACGGCCTTGCGGGCGGGGTCGATGGCCACGGCCTCGTTCTCCACGCGCACGTCGATGCGGAAGCGCTGCCCGAACGACTGGGGCGTCTGTACCAGCAGCTTGGCGCGGTCTTCGATGACGCCGCCGATGTAGTACGGCAGGCCGCAGTTGGCGTACGAGATGTATTTTCCCTTCTCCAGCAGGATGATGTCTGCCGCTTCGTCCACTCTTCTCAGTCGGGCGGCGGCGGTTGCTCCGCCTGCCACGCCCCCAATAATCAGGTATTTCATAACGTTTCTTGTTGTTGGGTTTTCGTTGTTGTTTTCGGTTTCACGCCGCAAAGAAAAGCATAATTTCCGAGAAAACATAATTTCCAATGGAAAATTTATCAGAAAAGATATTATTTTCTTTTGGAAAGCATTGTTTTGCGGGGAGGAAAGCACCGTTTTGCGGGGCAGGAAGCGATGTTCTGCTGAGAGTAGGGAACATATCCTCGCCGGTACGCGGCGGGCGGCGGCAACGTATCTACCTGCACAAGGATGTGCCTATCGGTTCAGGGAAGATGGCTGCATGAAAAAAACGCTGAAAACGCTTCTACTGAATTCAGGAAAAGAAAAAAGACGATGACAAATGACAGATGACAGATGACAGTTAGTTCAAATTGATTTTCACACACCCGACAGGAAAGAAAGTGTTAAATAATTTAATACTATATATATAATATATATATTATATATATAGTATTACTTTTGTCACACACTTTTTTTCATTTGGAATTAAGCTAACTGTCATCTGTCATCTGTCATTTGTCATTGCAAGCAGAATCAGCAATTTCTTAAGCAAGAGCAGGCAATAATAATAAAATAATACTACATAATAACAGAGTTATTATGCATAAATCATTACAAACAAGAGAAGTCAGTTCATTCATTACCACCCCAGCTTCTCCAGCCCTGCGTCCTGATACCATTGCAGGGAGCGGTAGGCCACATCACGCTGGGTGCTGCTGCCGGGGATGTAGTGGGTGATGCCGTTGGCGCCCTCCATGGAGAACATGCCGACAAACTGGGAATAGTTCTTGGGCGTGGTGCTCCAGTAGGCAATGGCGGCGTCGAAGGCCTGCGTCCACGCAGCATACGAGGCATCGTCGAGCAGCTGCTCCATGAGTTGCTTCAGGTCGAAATAACCCACGTAGTCGCGCCCCCAGCCGTCGTGGTCGTAGTCGAAGACTTCTTCCTTCAAGGCAGCTATGTCCACCACCTCTTCGGGCAGGAGCTGGGCGGTGAGCGCAGCCAGCGATTCGAGGGCATCGGTGCGCATCACGCAGATGGACGTGCCGCCCGTCCAGTTGGAATTGGTAATGCCGGCACCGCCGTTATAGATTTCCTCGTAGGCGGCAAAATAGGCCTTGGACATCTCGACCGCCGCCTGGTCGGCGGCCATCAGGGGCACCAGGCGTTCGTAGGGAGCGCCGGGACCGGGGTTCTCGGTAGGCGAACCGACATAGTAGTCGGTAAAGCTGCGCAGCTCGTAGGCCACCTCGACGGACGACATGAAACAGGCGTCGAACATGAGGAAGTCGAGATGGGGCACTTCCTCAAGGAGTGTCACCAGCTGGGAGATGTTCATGCGGTGGTCGCCGCCGGTCTTGTCCTGCCCCACCCAACGGGTCGAAGCCTGACCGTAGGGGATCCACCCGTCGGCATGCGACCAGTAAATCAAGCCGTAGCCTTCGGCCAGAAAGTCGGGATTGGTAAAGACGGCATCAAACACCTCGCGCGTTTCGTCCACACCCACGGAGTTGCGGTCGTCGTACGTGCGCACCACGTCTTCCACCACCTGCCCGTTCTGTTTCTTCAGTTCCACGAGGCGGGGCGAGCTGCCTGTATCGATATAGACAAGCAGATGGAGCGTACCGTCGGCCACTTGAGCCATCCCCTCCTTCATCTCCGCCAAGTCTTGCAAGGCAAAGGAAGAAAGATTGTTGTCGGCAGCCAAATAAACTAGAACCGTCCGCTTGTAGGGCAAAGGGTCGGCACCATTCTCCTTGTCGCATGACGCCAGCAGGAGGGTAAACAAGAATAAAGGAAGCAAATACCAACGTTTCATCGCGATGCACATCGTTTCTAAAAGTCCATGTCCGGTTCAGATTTACTCTTCAGGTTTCTCAAACTTGAACTCCGACGGCTTGATGCCCAGCAGGGTCTGTTTTCCTTTCTGATAGCCCGACTTCACCTTGGAAGCCTCTTTCTCAAGTTTCTTCTTGTTGTCGGAGAAGTAGATGATGCAGGTATAGTTTTGCTTGCCCAGCTTATACTCCAAATGGTTCTTCAACTGATAGGAATACATGTCGCGCTGGGGCAGGAAACCGCTCTTGTCCAACACCACGCTATCCAGCAGCTGGATATCGGTGTAATAGACCAGCGTGTCACTGAACGAAGCAGCCACACCAAAAACATATACAGGCTTTTCCTTATCCTTGTCTTTTTTCATCGTAAAGGCGGAGCATACCAGGAAGGTCAAGGCCACCGCCATAATCAATCGAATGTATTTCATACGTCTTTCTGTTTTCAAAAATTCCGATTTATCACTTTATAAGGGCAAAGATAACAAAAAAAACGGCAGGGCTGCACACCACCACCGTTTTTTGAAATCTTTTAGTTTGTCAGAAACCGATATTCCCACTCATCCCAAGTAGGATTTGAGCAATTTGCTACGATTACTTTGTCTTAATCTTCTGATAGCTTTTTCCTTGATCTGGCGCACACGCTCACGGGTCAGCCCGAATTTGTCGCCGATTTCCTCCAGGGTCATTTCCTGTTGTCCGATGCCAAAGAACATCTGTATGATCTCCTTTTCGCGCTCGGTCAGCGTAGAAAGTGCTCTATCAATTTCCCTCGCAAGAGACTCGTTCACCAACGAGCGGTCAGCCATAGGCGAATCGTCATTCACCAAAACATCCAGCAGGCTGTTTTCCTCTCCCTCGACAAAAGGCGCATCGACCGATATGTGGCGGCCGGACACCTTCAGCGTGTCGGAGATTTTGTCCACAGGGATTTCCAGCTCATCGGCCAGCTCTTCGGGCGACGGACGGCGCTCGTTCTCCTGCTCGAACTTGGAGAAGGCTTTGCTGATCTTGTTCAGCGAGCCCACCTGATTGAGCGGCAGACGCACGATACGCGACTGTTCGGCCAGGGCTTGCAGAATGGACTGGCGTATCCACCACACCGCGTAGCTGATGAACTTGAAACCACGTGTCTCATCGAACTTTTCGGCTGCTTTGATCAGACCCAGGTTGCCTTCATTGATCAGGTCGGGCAAACTCAAGCCTTGGTTCTGATACTGTTTTGCGACAGATACGACGAAACGCAGATTGGCACGTGTCAGTTTCTCCAGTGCAACACGGTCACCCTTGCGGATGCGCTGAGCGAGTTCCACTTCTTCTTCAACAGTAATGAGGTCCTCACGCCCGATTTCCTGCAAATACTTGTCCAGAGAAGCGCTCTCTCGGTTAGTGATACTTTTGGTAATTTTTAGTTGTCTCATTCTTCTATACACATATTGGGTGGACAAAGTTACGACAAAAAATCGGATTGAAACCAATCTTTCATCGTCTTTTTTGCCCCGATTTTACAAAAAAGTCCGAAAAGCCGCTACCTGCCAACGTTTTCATGCATCCAAGAGGCTCCGTCAGGACTCGTATCCGAGTGCCTCTTATCTGCAACAAAAAGAGTGCCGACAAGTTCTTTGCCGGCACCATTATTCAAGTAAATTAAACAAAGTTCAACCTTCTTACCTCACCAATCGTCTAACCTATCTCTAATACCTATTTTCTATACTTAACACCTGATATTTCGTCTTATTCCTGGCTCAGGTCCACTGCATAGCTGGCACGCTTGCCCGAGGGGAACATACCCGTAATGAAGAGCACTTGTTCGGGTGTCTGCGTAGCAGCTTTCAGCACGGCTTCCAAGTCCTCGACGGTCTTCATCGGCTGGCCGTTGGCCTTCAGGATGATGAAGCCCTTGCGGATACCTGCATCGCCCATCTTGCCACCGCTTACGCCTGTCACTTCGAGGCCGTAACCCAAGTTGAGCTGGCGGCGCAGTTCAGTGTCAACCGGCTTGAAGGCGGCACCCAAGATTTCCATACCGGCATTCTTGACTACCTTCGTGTTGCCTTGGGCGTTCTTCAGCGTGATGGTCACTTCTTTCTCTTTCTTGTCGCGAACGATGGTCAGTTGTACCTTGTCGCCCGGACGATGCTTGGACAGAGCCTCCTGCAGGTCGGTGAACTTATGCAGCTTCTTGCCGTCCATCTTGATGATGACGTCGTTTTCCTTCAGGATGCCGGCAGCCGAACCGCCTTCTATAACTTGAGCCACAAGGATACCTTCCTTCACGCCCAGCTCTTCCATACGTTTCTCCATCTCCTTCACCACTTCGTCGTTCATTTGCAGGTCGGTCGTAAAGTCACCGCCCTTGATGCCCAACAAAGCACGCTGTACGGTACCATATTGTTTCAAGTCGGAAACGACCTTCGTCATCAGGTTGGTAGGGATGGCAAATCCATAGCCCGAGTAGGCACCCGTAGGCGAATAAAGCATGGCGTTGATACCTACCAGCTCGCCGGCGGCGTTCACCAAGGCACCACCACTGTTACCCGAGTTGATGGCGGCATCGGTCTGAATGAACGACTGGATGCTGGCTGCCTGCCCATTGGCGGCCGTCGTGCCGATGGAGCGAGCCTTGGCACTCACGATACCTGCCGTGACGGTAGAATTCAGATTGAACGGGTTACCCACGGCCAATACCCATTCGCCCACCTTCAGATTATCCGAATTGCCCACAGGAATCGTGGGGAAATCGTCGCCTTCAATCTTCAGCAAGGCCAGGTCGGTGTCAGGGTCGGTACCAATGATACGGCCCTTCAATTCGCGTTCGTCGTTGAGCTTGACGGTGATTTCGTCAGCACCCTCGACCACGTGATTGTTCGTTACAATGTATCCGTCCTTCGAAATGATGACACCCGAGCCAAAGCCCACACGAGGCTGCGTCTGAATCTGACGCTGCTGGCCGCGGCCGTCGCCGAAGAAGAAATCAAAGAAATCGGGTTGCGTCTGGATAGTACGCGTCTTGCTCAGCTCAGTAGCGCGGATGTGCACCACAGCATGTACCGAACTCTCGGCGGCCTGCGTCAGGTCAACGGGTTGTGCATTGACAGCGTTCAGACCTGCCAATTTTATATTATTAGGGTTTTGCTGGAAAAGCTCGCTGAACGTAGCGTTTTCCATCTGCTGCTTGGCCATTAACTTGTAGGCAGTAAAGCCACCTATCGCGGAACTCAGAAGTACACCAGCGGCGACTCCCATTACCATTTTTGTTGTCCGTTTCATAATTCTTATCTCTTTAAAATGTTAATATTCGACTTTGTTTTAACTTTATGACGTTAAAATAACGACAAAAAGCGTTCAGTTATTCTCCGTGTCACACTTTTTTGTTCTCTTTTAACAAAGCCGTTTTTGAGCTTAACAGCGGTTAACGGCAAGGGCTGACAAATTAGCATTTATGTACGTTTCCTGCCACATTAACACTTTGAACCTTAGAGCGTAAAAATATGTTTCCGCTTCTAAAGAGATACTTCACAAAACGGAAAGAGAGCTACCAGGCAAAGAATGGAGCTCAATAGTTCAGGTACTCGATGTTCATATCGTAATCCCACTCCGTAAAGTAGAGGTTTCCTCCACTCCACTCCACTTCGCCACGCTGAAAGTCCACCGTCTCGCTTCGCGGATATTTCTTTTCGGGCACCAGCGGCATGCCATAGTCTTGGTTCACTACCATGCGCCACGAGTCGATGCCGCCCAAGAAGAAGTAGGGCTGACCTGCCTTCTCCGCATACGGAGCAAGGCCGAACGACTGATCGACAGGCACCCAACCGACACCCTCGAAATAGACTTCCGCCCAATCGTGCAGGTTCCATGCGCGGGGGTGCATCATGAAGCCACTCTGAAAGTGGGCGGGGATGCCCGCAATACGACAGAGGGTAATGAAAAGCAACGTCACCTGACCGCAATCGCCGTGGCGGTTGTCGAGCACATATTCAGGAATGTTGTCGATGGTGGAATATTCGCGCGCAGAGGCCCAAGGAAAGTAATCGTTCACCCAACGGAAGATGCGCTTCGCCTTCAAGTAAGGATTATCCTCGCCTTCTGTCAATTTGTCAGCCAGCTGGCGCAAGCGGGGCGAGAAGACAATGTGGCGGTCGCGCTCGGCGGTGTACTCCCGATAGAGAGCCGTCGTGGTGTCGTAGGGCAAGACGTCCGTCGGATGGATGTCGTGCCACTCACCACAAGAGGTGTATTCGAACGTTTCCGAGAAGACGGTAGGTTCTCCGCTCACCGCCCGCTTCTCCATGTAGAGGGTGCTATGGCGACATTCCTGCGGAGCTATCGTGTACGAAGGCTCGCTGGTGGCTATCAGCTTGACGTCCTGCTGGCGGGGAATGTCCGTGCGCGGATAGGGCAACCAGCAACGCACCACCTCGCCCGCAGGCACAGCATTGGTGTCAACGGTCAGCGTATAGGTGACGCGCATACGCTTGGGCGCCACCACAGGCTCCTTGCTTTTCGCCACATCGGCCAGAATTTCGGGCAGGTTCTCGGCATTCACGCGGTCGCTTTTGCTCACCACCTCCCCGTCCTTGGCCAACTTGACGGCCTGGCAGACGGAGTCGAGGCGGAAGAGATTGGGACCTGCATTGCGGAAGTAGCGCTTCTCGCCATCGATTAGCATATACTCCAGCGCGCGCGACTCTTCCCATCGGCGCATCTGTTCGTCGGTCACGTCGGGGATGTAACGGCGGATGTACTCTTTCACTTGCGCCTCCGTCAGGCAGAAATCAGTCAAAAGGCGTTGGTGCAGGTCGGCCTCCCACGAGTAGGAAGCGTCAGACGCCTTGCGGTTGCAAGCCGAGAAGGCCAGCAGAAACAGGACAAGATAAAGCAGGTTCTTCATACATTTAATGGAAAGTGGAGAATTGAAAATGGAAAAATGAACACACGCACACGGCTATTCTTCATTTTCAATTCTCAATTATTAATTATTTAACACCACTCCGATGCCAGGCAGGTCGGGCAAGGTAATCTTTCCCTTGACCACCTCCATGCCTCGGAAGCGGTCGTTGGCTATGAGCAGGTTGCCGTCGAGGTCGGCAAAATCGACCGCGGGCGAGAGTTGGGCAGCTGCCGAGCAAGCACACGAAGTCTCCGTCATGCAACCTACCATAACCTTCATGTCCAACGCACGCGCCAGGTTGAGCATCTTCCACGCCTCGCGCATGCCTGTACACTTCATCAGCTTGATGTTGATACCCGTATAGGCGCCCTTCAGGGCGGCTACGTCCTTCAGGCGTTGTACACCCTCGTCGGCAAAGATGGGCAGAGGACTCTGCTGGGTAATCCAGGCGATGTCGTCAATCTGCGCCTTGGGCATGGGCTGCTCCACCATGACGATGCCCTGCTCCTTGAGCCAGTGTATCATGTCGAGAGCATACTGACGGTCGGTCCATCCCTGGTTGGCGTCCACGGCAATGGGCAGGGACGTGACCGAACGGATGGTCTTGATCATCTCCTTGTCGTTGTCGCCTCCGAGCTTCACCTTGAGGATATTGAACTGGTCGGCACACTCCTTCGTCTTTTCGCGAACCACGTCGGGCGTATCGATGCCGATGGTGAAGGTGGTCGAAGGCGCCTTGTCCTTGTTCAGCCCCCAGAGTTTATACCAGGGCGCCTGCACGAGCTTGCCCACGAGGTCGTGCAGGGCGATGTCCACCGCCGCCTTGGCCGCCGCGTCGCCCTCCGAAAGGCCGTCGATATAAGCCAGAATGTCCTCCATCTGGAAGGGGTCGGAGAACTGGCCAATCGTGTCCTGCACCTTCTTCAGAAAGGCCATCACACTATCCACTGTGCCCAGTTCCTTCTGGAGGTAGGGCGGCATGGATGCTTCGCCATAGCCGATGACGCCGTCGTACTCCAACTCCACCTGCACGTCGGGCGTAGTGCTGCGCGAGTAGGTGGCCACGGTAAATACATGGCGCAGCTTCAGTTCGTAAGGGAAGAAGCGCAGCTTCATCCGCGCCTCCGCGCCACTCTGTCTGTTCAGGTTGAACCATGCGCTCCGCTTCTTCCCAGCGGCCAGCGCGTCGTTTATCACCATGCCTGAACCCAATGCGGCAAAGGCCGCCGTCTTCAGGAAATCTCGTCTGTTTTGCATAATAATATCTTCTATATTATAACGTTCTTATTTTAATTTTCATTTCAAGTCTGACGTCCTCGGAAAAGCAATGCTTTCGGGAGGAGAAAACGATGCTTTACGGAGGGGAAAGCAATGCTTTCCCGCTCACCACTGGTAATGCTCGTTCGTAGCCGTCGTATTCAGTCCCTTCTCCTTATTTATATAAGGAAGCACGCGCACGGCAAAGAGCAGACGCCCCAGGTTGTATTCGTCGAACAGCTCGTCTTGCGGGTCGAAGCTGCTGACGTGGACATCGCCCTGCGAGTGGATGAAGCGACGGTTACCTATATAGATGGCCACGTGCACCACGCGCTCCTTACGCTCAGGCGTGGCCTTGCGTCCGAAGAACACGAGGTCGCCCGGCTGGAGGTTGGAGAAGTCAGGGGCGATGTCGATATGCAGCCCCACGTAGGCCTGTTGGGAGGCGTCGCGAGGGATGATGATGTCGTGCATGAAGAGCACTGTGCGCACGAAGCCGCTACAATCCACGCCTTTCGACGAGGTGCCTGCCCAAAGGTAGGGCACACCCATCAATGTGTGGGCCGTGCGGATGATGCTGGCGGCGTCTTGCTTCAGGCTCTTGCGCCACTCGCGTTCGGGCAGGGCGACAGACTTCTCCACATAGCCTTGTCGGCCGTCGGGATAGGACACGTGATAGAAGCCACCCTTCGTGCCCTCCAGCTTCAGGCGGTTGCCTGCCACGATGTCAGACACCGTCTGCGAGCGACGGTCGGGCTGGGAGTAAACGAAGGCGTAGTGCGAGGTGACTACCACCTTTTCCGCCTGGTTCCAAGCCGTCAGTTCCTCACGAGTGACTGGCAGGACGCTGACGCGATGCGTCCAGGCGATGTAGTCGTCGGGCGTCTGAATGCGATACCATCCGTCGCGCTCGAGCACCCGCACGGGCATACCCAACAGGGCTTGCGTCATCATCTCCGACGAATAGTCGGGCTGTACGCGCAAGCTGGCCACGGAGAGGTTGATGATGCCATAGGTTTTTCCTTCGAGCGCCGCCTCGTCGGGCAGCACCTTCAGGCAATCCATCACTTCGTAGCCCTCCTTCGACAAAGCCTCCATCAGTTCGGCCTTGGCAGAAGGCGAAGTAGTCTCGCCACGGAGCATTACGCGTTTGCCGTCGAACGTATAGTCTGTCTTGAAGAGAGCGACACGCCCGTCGGGGGCATATTTCTGTTTGAGTCTGTCAGTCAGGGCAATTACCTCGGGCGGAACGTCCCCGCCTGCGGCATAGGCCCTTGCGGACGACAAGGAGCAGAAGAGCAAAAAAGCAAGAATAAGATAGTTTCTGTTCATGAAAAGTCAGTTTGTGGGTTATTAACAATAGCAAATCTACGAATTATTTCCATAAATTCTGTGTTTTTGTTGCGAAAATCGTACCTTTGCCTCCATAAAGCAGTTGGCCGGTCTGCCGCTTGCGCCTTTGTGCGCATGAGGAAAGTCCGGGCAACACAGAGCGTCCCACTTCCTAACAGAAAGCTGTCCGCGAGGGTAGAGTAACGCAGAAGAAAACAACCGCCCTCCTTCTCTCGGAAGGAGGGTAAGGGTGAGAAGGCGGGGTAAGAGCCCACCAGTCTTGTGGCGACACAAGGGCTGTGCGTCTTGGGAGTTGTAAGGTCATGTAAACCGGCGCAAGGAGAGTTGCTCGCTCGATGCCGGAGGGTGGACCGCTAAAGCGCGTATGGTGACATACGGCTCAGATAAATGGCAGACACCTTGTCCCCTCGGACAAGGTACAGAACCCGGCTTACAGGCCAACTGCTTTTCTTATTCTTATATGTATCTCTGCTATGAACCAAAAAATCGCAAGACTCTGGAAGTTCCTTACCGATGATATCTGGCGCATCACGGAGGACGAGGTGAACAAGACCACCTTCTCCATCTATACCGTCATCAAGACCATTTACCTCTGCATCACCCGCTTCACCAAGGACCGCCTGGCCAACAAGGCTGCCGCCCTGACCTATAGCACACTATTTGCCCTTATCCCCATCCTGGCCGTGGTCTTCGCCATTGCGCGCGGATTCGGGTTCGACAACGTGATAGAGCACGAAATCGCCACAGGCTTCGGTGGGCTGAACGAGACGAGCAGTGCCATCCTGAACATCGTAAACACCTACCTGTCGCAGACGAAGAACGGCATCTTCATCGGCGTAGGTCTTATCATGTTGCTCTGGTCGGTGCTCAACCTGATCAACAACATGGAAATCACCTTCAACCGCATCTGGCAGGTGAAAAAAGCAAGGAGCGTCTATCGGCGCATCACCGACTATTTCTCCATGCTGCTGCTCATCCCCATCCTGCTGGTGCTCTCGGGCGGTCTGTCCATCTTCATGAGCACCATGCTGAAGAATGTGGAAGACTTCACCCTGCTCGCCCCGCTGGGTAAGTTCCTGGTGCGCCTCATCCCCTATGTACTGACGTGGTGCATGTTCACAGGGCTCTATATCTTCATGCCCAACACGAAGGTGAAGTTCAAGCACGCGCTCATATCGGGCATACTGGCAGGTACCGCCTATCAGGCCTTTCAGTTCCTCTACATCAGCAGCCAGTTGTGGGTGTCGCGCTACAATGCCATCTATGGTAGCTTCGCCGCCCTGCCCTTGCTGCTCCTCTGGCTTCAGATTTCGTGGACCATCTGTCTCTTTGGCGTCCAGCTGACTTATGCAGGGCAGAACATCAGCAACTTCAGCTTCGACAAGGACACGCGCAACATCAGCCGACGCTACCACGACTTCGTAGCCATCCTGATGATGTCGCTCATCGTCAAGCGCTTCGCCCGCGGCGAAAAGCCCTACACGGCCGAAGAAATCTCGGAGGAATGTCAAATTCCCATCCGACTGACCCGCCGTCTCTTCGAGGAGCTTCAGGAAGTGAAGCTGGTGCACGAGGTGGCCACCGACGAGAAGAGCGAATCGCTCTCCTACCAGCCTTCGATGGATATCAACAAGCTGAACGTGGCTCTCCTCCTTGACCGCCTTGACACCCACGGATCCGAAGACTTCAAGATAGACAGGGAACATGCCTTCAAAGGACAATGGACGACGCTGATAAAAATACGCGAAGAATATTACAGAAATGCGAGCGAAGTGTTGCTGAAAGATTTATAAACACGACACGAAACGTACGGACATAAAAAAAGGGCTCCGCTGAGCCCAACCTTTGTTAACCTTAAATCTAATACTATGAAAAACACAATGCAAAGGTACGCACTTTTCGATAACTTGCAAACAATCCAACTAAAAAAGCATGTTTAATAACATGTTTTAGCAGATTTAGATATTTATTAGTGAAAATACGCTGAGCTTAGCGACAGGAAAAGCCATTTTCTGCCACAATTCTGATTAATTCCGTATCTTTGCCTTGAAATTTGCGACTGACACCAAACATATGAAACGGTTTTGTTTATCTTTTATTCTATTTCTCGGAGTCACTATAAGTTGGGCAGACGATAGTGACAATCGTCAGAAGATAATCCTGGACACCGACATGGTGGAACTTTTCGACGACGGCATAGCCATGATGATGCTGGCCAAAGCGCCCAATATAGACTTGTTAGGCGTTACCGTAGTGGCAGGCAACACGTGGGTTTCAGAGGGAACCGCTTATGCCATCCGCCAACTGGAAGCGATTGGCATCACAGACATACCAGTATTGCAAGGCGTTCGTTTGTCATTTGCCCCCAATCGGGTTGAAAACATGAGAGAAGAAATCCAGCTGTTTGGTTTCGGCGAAGGATATTCAGGCTCATTTGCTTATGAAGAACCTACCTTCTGGAAGGATGTTTACACCTCCCGTTACAAGCAAGAGCCCACCTTCGGGCCAACCGACATGCATGCTGTCAATTTTATTATCGAACAAGTAAAACGATATCCTCACGAAGTAACAATCCTGGCCATTGGCCCTTGCTGCAATTTGGCAATGGCCGTCAGAATGGCCCCCGAAATCATTCCGCTTATCAAACGGGTGGTTTATATGGGTGGGGCTTTTACAGTGCCGGGCAACACAACGCCTGCCGCCGAATTTAATTGGTGGTATGACCCAGAAGCTGCGCGAATAGCCCTACGGTCTCCTTTTAAAGAACAGATTGTAGTGGGATTGGATGTCTGCAATCAGATAGAGTTACGAAAAGACCGCTATGAGCGAATTGTCGGACTATTGACCAAAGAAAAATTCCAAGCCATGTTGCATGACAATTTTCTGCAAACGACCTTTGAGGAACGTCCAGAAACGGTATGGCACATTTGGGATATTGTAGCTGCCGCTTTATGCGTGGAACCTTCCATCCTAAAACGTGAGATGACTCGTCACATAGACATCAATACCCAGCAAGGACTTTCCTATGGGCAGTCATTGGCTTTTGCACACAATCCGCCCACTGGCACACAACCTGTACGGATCGTGATAGCAGTGGACGAAAAAAGATTGTGGCAATTGATCGAAGAATCTTGCCGTTCGTTCTGATTGGATGCCCGACGGCATTCAGCCTTCTTCGTCTGCGCAAGTCAATAGTGATTATACGATACCACCTTCTCCAGGTCCTTGCGCGACTTCTTGCGCTTGGGCTTGGCCGCATAGCCCACGACGACATCGAGCAACAGGCGTTTCCCCGCAGGAATGCCCACCAGCCGCTTCATCTCTTTCTCGTCGAACCACCCCACGATGCACGAGCCGAGGCCCTCACTCTCGGCAGCAAGCGTGATGTGGGCGGCGGCGATACCAATATCTATCAGGGGAAAATACTTGTCCTTGATCTTCGCGCCGAGGAAAGAAGTGAGGTTCATCGACTCCTCAACAATGAGAATATGTACGGGCGCCTCCTTAGCAAATTGGTTCATACCCAACCCCGCGGCGGCCTTCCCCACCCTTCGTGCGAGTTCAGGGTCGTCCACCACCACAAACTTCCAAGGCTGGGCATTGCAAGCCGAAGGAGCCAGACAAGCTGCCTGAAGGATGCGCTCCAACTTTTCGCGCTCCACAGGTCGGTGCTCGTAGGCACGATCACTCTGGCGGCTGGCCGCCAATTGCAGAAAATCCATCGTTATCTCTCCATCTGTAATTTATGACTGGTACTGGATCATACGGCTGATGTACTTGCCGATGATGTCAAACTCTAAGTTCACTACCGAACCCACCTGAATGGCGTGGAAGTTGGTATGTTCAAAGGTATAGGGAATGATGGCCACCTGGAAGGTGTCGTCCGTCGGATTACACACCGTCAAACTGACGCCGTTGACCGTCACCGAACCTTTGTCCACCGTGATGTAGCCCCTTCGGGCCATCTCCTTGTCGAACGCATAGCGGAAGGTGTAGTAATAACTTCCCTCGGCGTCTTGCACACCAATACATGTAGCGGTCTGGTCCACATGCCCCTGCACGATATGCCCGTCCAAACGGCCGTTCATCAGCATGCTTCGCTCTACATTCACCTCGTCGCCCACCTGTAGCATCCCCAGGTTGGAACGATCGAGCGTCTCTTTCATGGCGGTGACGGTGTACGTATCATCCGTCAAGGCCACCACGGTAAGACACACGCCGTTATGGGAGACACTTTGGTCAATCTTCAATTCGTCCACAAACGAACACTTAAATGTAAAATGAACATTTTCCTGCTCTTTTACCATTGCCACCAGCGTGGCGCATTCTTCGACTATTCCAGAAAACATAAACTATCTAAATTTAGAATATTACGATATCCATTCTTGTGTGGACAAAGATACAATAACATTTCGGTATGGACATAAAAAAAACGGAGCTTTTCACAAAGTCCCGTTTCCAGTTTTCAATAGGTATTAGTTTTTTTTAAGGTAAAAAGATTGTTTTCAGGATAACGCTGCAAAGATAGACCCTTTTCACATCACTGGCCAAATAAAAAAGCATGTCCTATAACATGTTTTCTCATATTTTTTTGGTTTTATTAGGATTTTACCCCTCCCGGCCGTATCCTTCTTCCGCCGTATCGTGATGTTTCAGCACTTTGGCGTCGATAAAGAAAACAATCTCTTCGGCAATGTTCGTAATATGGTCGCCCGCACGCTCCAGTTTGCGGAAAACGCTGGCTAGGTCGATGCAGGACAAAGCTGCCTCGGGATGTTTCTGGATGTATTCAGCCAACAGAACAGAAGCGTTGGCATTGATTTCGTCCAGCAAATGGTCTTTCGCAAAAACGGATGTAGCCAGCTCCTGGTTCTCCTCCTGAAGGGCGCGTTTGGCCAGTTCAAGCATGGAGAGCACCTGGCTGATCATCTCCTGCAGGCGCACTTGCCTGATGAGGTCGGCATCGAGCGTCAATTCCTTTTCACTCAACGCAAAACGGGCCACGCCTTCGGCAAAGTCGCCCAGACGCTCCAGGTTCGTATTGATTTTCAGCATGGCCAGCACAAAACGCAGGTCGATAGCCACAGGCGTATAAAGGGCGATGATATCCTCCACATCGCTGTCTATCTTCAGCTCAAAGGCATTGACCCGACGTTCATGCACAAGCACCTGCTGAGCCAACTCCTTGTCCAGCGTAAGTACCGATTCGCCGGCACGATCCAGTTGGTTGTAAACCAACGTCCACATTTCGTCTATCTCTTTCTTCAACAAAACCAGTTCACTTTCGATGAATTTTACCATAATACTATTCTGTTTTAGTTACTAATTCGTTTTTAAAATTGCCTCAAAGTTAAGCAAAATCCCCATTAACCGAAACGTCCTGTGATATAATTCTGCGTCTGCTCTTTTTTCGGGTTGATAAAGATGGTCTTCGTGTCGCCATACTCCACCATCTGCCCCATGTAGAAGAAAGCCGTCTTATCGCTTACACGGGCGGCCTGCTGCATGTTATGAGTCACGATAACAATGGTGTAGTCGTGCTTCAGCTCGTGTATCAACTCCTCTACCTTGGTTGTCGAGATGGGGTCGAGCGCCGAAGCCGGTTCGTCCATAAGAAGCACCGAGGGGGATACTGCCATGGCCCGAGCTATGCACAAACGCTGCTGCTGACCACCCGAAAGAGCATACGCCGACTCTTTCAACTTGTCTTTCACCTCATCCCACAAGGCGGCACCACGCAAGCTTTCCTCCACACGCTGACGAATGAATTGGGTATCGGTCACCCCATTCACGCGCAGGCCATAGGCTACATTCTCGAATATACTCTTGGGAAACGGGTTGGGACGCTGAAAAACCATGCCAACGTCCTTACGCAACTCATCCACATTCACCCCTTTGCCGTAGATGTCTTGCCCGTTGATTTGAACGCTTCCGGTCAGACGCGTATCGGGTATCAGGTCATTCATCCGGTTCAACAGACGAAGGAAGGTAGACTTGCCACATCCCGACGGGCCGATGAAAGCCACCACGGATTTTTCCTCTATATCCATGCTGATATTTTTCAACGCATGAAAATCGCCATACCAGAAGTTCACGTCACGGGTTTCAATGATATTCTTCATATATTTGGATATTTGATTATCGATAAATTTCCATTTTCTAATTTGATTTTACTTTCTTCTCAAAATACTTGCGCAGAGCATTGGCCAACAGGTTGACAAACAAGATGATGACAATGAGCACCAAGGCCGTGCCATAGGCAATGGGCAGCTGGGCATCGATGTCCGTACCACTGGTCGAAATCACATACAGGTGATAGGGCAATGCCATACACTGGTCAAAAATGCTTTGTGGCAACCGAGGCAGGAAGTAAGCGGCACAAGTAAACAGAATAGGCGCCGTCTCGCCCGACACACGCCCCAAAGCCAGAATAAGGCCGGTAATGATGTTAGGCATACCCATCGGCAAGATGACATGCCAGATGGTCTGCAACTTCGTGGCGCCCAAGGCCCGGCTTCCCTCACGCATGCTGTCGGGTATCGCCTTCAAAGCTTCCTCAGTAGTACGGATAACCAACGGTAAGCTGAGCAGGCCCAACGTGAGCGAACCGGCCAGGATGCTGTCACCAAAATCGAGCCAGTTGACAAACAAGGCCATACCGAACAAGCCAAACACAATGGACGGGATGCCGCTCAGGTTATTGGTCATCATCCGGATGAAGCGAACCACCCACCCCCGTTTGGGAGCATACTCATTCATATAAATGCCGCTCATCACTCCTACAGGGAAAGCGAACAGCGCACTACCCACCATGAGATAAAACGTACCTACAATGGCCGGCCAGATACCGCCTGCCGTCATACCGTCGGCCGGAGCCGTCGTCAAGAAGTCCCAACTAATGACCCCTATACCTTTATATATAATAAAGAACAGAATAGCAAAGAGCACCAACACGACACTCAGACTCAGCAAACGGAACAAACCGAAAGCTATACCTTGCGAAACACGTTTTCGATTGACTGACATAATCTTATTTCTATATTTAAATCCTTACTTTCTCTTCGACACCGCCTCCACCGTAAAGTTAATCAGCAGACTAATGAAAAACAGCACCACGCCCAAGAGGAACAACGACGCGTAATGTGCCCCCCCCGCGGGAGCCTCACCCAGTTCGGCAGCAATCGTAGCGGGAATGGTGCGAAGCGGTTCAAGGATGGAAGACGGTATCACGGCCGCATTGCCTGTCACCATCAACACGGCCATCGTCTCGCCCACAGCGCGTCCGATGCCCAACACGACACCCGACGTAATACCCGATATGGAGTAAGGTATCACCACTCTATAAATAGTCTGCCATTGCGATGCGCCCAGCGCCAGACTGGCCTCGCGCATAGCCCGGGGACAGTTACGCATGGCATCTTCCGTCACGGTGATTATCGTAGGCAAGGCCATGATGGCCAGCACGATACTTCCCGCCAAGCCACTTTCACCCACAGGTAGGTTGAACACTTGTTGAAGCAAAGGCACGATGACTATCAGGCCGAAGAAGCCATAAACTACAGATGGAATACCGCTCAACAGCTCGATGACCGGCTTCAAGACGTTACGGATTTTAGGATGGGCCACTTCAGACATATAGATGGCCACGGACAGTCCGAAGGGTAAAGCTATCAGAATGGCAAATAGGCTGACCCAAAGCGTACCCGTTATCAAGGGCAAGAAACCGAACAAGGGTGCGGGCGTAGCAGTCGGAAACCATTCCGCACCGACAAACACGTCCTTCGCCGAGATGGTGTTATCTTTCATCAAATACACTGAGTCATTGTGCTCCACAAACTGTTCGGGAACAAAAGCCACCATACCAGGCGTACGGGCTACCAACCCTGTGATACATGCGCCCGCATTCTCGTAAGACGCTCCCAACTGCTCTTCCGTGAAATACCGCTCAGCGTCCTCCAGACGAAACAGGCGGATGGGGACATCCTCTCCCCCTACATCCTTCCAATTGGTAATCTCGCCGTCAAACACATCCTTAATCTCCTCGGGAGTCAGCTCGTCCACTCCGGTACCTTGATGAACCGCCAGCACGTAACCTTCTTCTATGACCTTGTCACCAAACAGCCCCGCCGCTTCCGAAAAGAGGAAGAGCACAATCAAAACAATTGTGATGCTTGTCACAAAACCGCTACAGGCCAGCAGTCCTTCTACAATTTTTTCAAATATCCGCTTCATTGCATAATAAATTTCTGTACCTATAATTTTCCGCCGCAAAGAAACAGCGGAAATGCTAAGAAAACGTGTCTTTCTCTTGAAAAAACTGTTTCATATGTATTACATTTTCGTTACACCCCCCCGAGGACACCCGTTTTGTAACGTCCATGAAACATCTGTTTCCGTTATTTGTGCCCATAAAAACAATAATTAAAATGAAGACTATACAGATTTTTCTTGTTCTGGCCGCATGGTTTCTTTCCTTCGGCAACCTCTACGCCCAACGCATCAAGGGCAGCGACACAGTATTGCCCATCGCCCAACAGACAGCCGAAGAATTCATGAAAATCCACCCCGAAGCCCGCGTCACCGTCACCGGCGGAGGTAGCGGCGTAGGAATTTCCGCATTGCTGGACGGCACGGCCGATTTGGCCATGGCTTCGCGCTCCATCAAGTTCAGCGAAAAGATGAGAGCTAAGGCGGCAGGCAAAGACATCCGCGAAACCATCATCGCTGGAGACGCCCTTGCCGTGGTGGTCCATCCTGACAATCCGGTCGACCGGCTGACCCGCCAGCAACTGGAAGATATTTTCCGCGGAAAGATTACCAACTGGAAAGAAGTGGGAGGAGAAGACCGCAAGATTGTCGTTTATTCGCGCGAGACGTCCTCCGGCACGTATGAATTCTTCAAAGAGAGCGTGCTGAAAAATAAGAACTACATGGCTGGCAGCCTTTCCATGCCCGCCACGGGCGCCGTCATCCAGTCGGTCAGCCAGACCCGTGGTGCCATCGGCTACGTGGGACTGGCCTACGTCTCCCACCGAGTGAAGCCGCTTGCCGTGGCCTACGAAGGAGGCGAGTATGCACAACCCACCCCGCAAAACGCCACCAACGGCACTTACCCCATCGTCCGCCCACTCTACTACTATTACGAACAGAAGAATGCCGACCGCGTTGCCCCGCTACTGGATTATATTCTTTCGTCCAACGGGCAGGCCATCATCAAAGGCGGCGGATATATTCCCGTCAAGCCATAAACGCTATCCGGTTTCTGTCATCCCGCACTCGATGCGGGATCCATATCATCATCGCCTGTGTGTTCCTGGATCCCGGCTCAAGGCCGGGATGACGGTTAAAATGATACATGAACATAAAGAGCATTTTGAAACTTGCAGGAGTAAACAGTACATTTTCAATAAATTGGGTAAATGCAGCAAGAGGCTGTATAAACATTCTAAGATAGGCAACCTTTAAGGCAGGGCATTTATTTATTTTTTCACGCATAATGTTTACCAAACGCTTGTCACACATCTACCTTCATGGGCCATTATCAGGCATTTAAGTAGATGAGTAGGTT
This sequence comes from Candidatus Bacteroides merdavium, assembly GCA_019116805.1. Classification (GTDB taxonomy): domain Bacteria; phylum Bacteroidota; class Bacteroidia; order Bacteroidales; family Bacteroidaceae; genus Bacteroides; species Bacteroides merdavium. Next base: position 38,805 of record DXAV01000053.1, read on the forward strand.
TCCGGGCCACCGGAAAGAGGCTCAGACAACGTCTATAAGACCCGAATACTTCAAACATAAGAGCTTCAATGTTCCGGCTATTTTAGCAAGACAAACGTGCGGACGGACTTCTCCTAAAAAATAAAAGAATATGTTTCCCCACGTCATGTAAAAGTCGTACTTTTGCCACATGTTTTATCATATCCCTACGGGAAATTACACCATATTATATATTATAACACTATGGCAGAACAGAAGAACGAAGAAAACGGCGAGAAGAAAAGTCTGAACTTCATTGAACAGATAGTAGAGAACGACTTGAGCGAAGGCAAGAACGGGGGCCGTGTACAGACCCGCTTCCCGCCGGAGCCGAACGGATATCTCCACATCGGACACGCCAAAGCTATTTGCCTGGACTTCGGCATCGCGGCCGCCCACGGAGGCGTCTGCAACCTGCGCTTCGACGACACCAACCCCACCAAGGAGGACGTGGAATACGTCGAGGCCATCAAGGAAGACATACGCTGGCTGGGCTACCAGTGGGGACACGAATACTATGCCTCCGACTACTTCCAGCAGCTGTGGGACTTCGCCATCCGCCTCATCAAAGAAGGCAAGGCTTACGTGGACGAACAGACTTCGGAAGAAATAGCCGCCCAGAAGGGTACGCCTACCCAGCCCGGCGTGGAAAGTCCCTACCGCAACCGCCCCGTCGAAGAGAGCCTGGAGCTCTTCCAGAAGATGAACACGGGCGAGATTGAGGAAGGTGCCATGGTGCTCCGTGCCAAGATTGACATGGCAAACCCCAACATGCACTTCCGAGACCCCATCATCTACCGCGTGGTGAAACATCCGCACCACCGCACGGGCACGAAATGGAAAGCCTATCCCATGTATGACTTCGCCCACGGACAGAGCGACTTCTTCGAGGGTGTAACCCACTCGTTGTGTACGCTGGAGTTCGTGGTTCACCGCCCGCTGTACGACCTCTTCGTCGATTGGCTGAAGGAAGGCAAGGATCTGGACGACAACCGTCCGCGCCAGTACGAGTTCAACAAGCTGAACCTAAGCTATACGCTGATGAGCAAGCGCAACCTGCTGACACTCGTCAAGGAAGGTTTGGTCAATGGATGGGACGATCCCCGTATGCCGACCATCTGCGGTTTTCGCCGTCGTGGTTATTCGCCTGAATCTATCCATAAATTTATCGACAAGATAGGCTACACTACCTACGATGCCCTCAACGAGTTCGCCCTGCTGGAAAGCGCCGTACGCGAAGACCTGAACGAACGTTCTACCCGTATCTCAGCCGTACTGAACCCTGTAAAGCTGATTATCACCAACTATCCTGAAGGACAGGTCGAAGAAATGGAAGCCATCAACAATCCCGAACGTCCCGAGGAAGGCAGCCACACCATTGAGTTCAGTCGCGAACTGTGGATGGAACGCGAGGACTTCATGGAAGACGCTCCGAAGAAATATTTCCGCATGACGCCCGGCCAGGAGGTGCGCCTGAAGAATGCCTACATCGTGAAGTGCACCGGCTGCAAGAAGAACGAGGCAGGCGAAGTGGTGGAAGTGTATTGCGAATACGACCCCGAATCGAAGAGTGGAATGCCCGGCGCCAACCGCAAGGTGAAAGGTACCCTGCATTGGGTGAGCTGTGCCCACTGTCTGGAAGCCGAAGTACGTCTGTACGACCGTCTGTGGAAGGTAGAAAATCCCCGTGACGAGCTGGCAGCCATCCGCGAAGCAAAGAACTGCGATGCCCTGACAGCCATGAAGGAAATCATCAACCCCGACTCATTGAAAGTACTTCCCTGCTGCTACGTCGAGAAGTTTGCCGCCGGCATGAAACCGCTCACCTACCTGCAGTTCCAACGCATCGGCTACTTCAATGTAGATAAGGATTCTACTGCAGAAAAGATGGTCTTCAATCGCACAGTGGGTCTGAAAGATACTTGGGGTAAGATCAACAAATAAAAAAACAGGCACAGCAATACAATGAGTAACAAAAACCTGCTGTCTGGCAAGGATAAGGCACTGGCCGAACTGGTGGAACGCTACGAAACATCACGCGACCAACACATCTCCATCTATATGGATGCAGAGGACTTGGCCGACATTGCCGAGTGGTACGACCGTAACAGTAAGTTCGACAACGCTGCCGAAGTCATCGCCTATGGGCTGGAGCTCCATCCTGGCAACACTTCGTTGCTGGTGGAGCGCAGCTACCTGCATCTGGATTTGTATGAACTGGAAGACGCAAAGCAAGCTGCTGCAGAAATAACCGAAGAGCGCCCTGACGTCACCATCCTACGCGCCAGGCTACTGGTAGAAGAAGGCCGAATGCAGGATGCCGAGCTTCAGTTGGACACTCTGGAAGACAAGTACAGCAAGGAAAACATCATTGATGTGGCCTACATGTACCTCGGAGCCTACCAGTATGACCAGGCTACGGAATGGCTCTCGCACTGGAGATGGGACAAGGAAGATACCGAATATTGTTGCATCATGGCCGACAGTCTGCTCGACCGCAAGAATTATTCGGAAGCCCAGATCTACTACAACAAGCTGATAGACAACAACCCCTACCATCCGCAATACTGGATGGGAGTGGCACGTTGCCATCTGGGGTTACTGGAATATGGGAAAGCAATCGATGCCTGCGACTACGCCCTGTTGGCAAACGATGAACTGGGTGAGGCCTATGTCATCAAGGGTTATTGCTTTCTGGAGCTGGGCAACGACAAAGAAGCGGTCAAGTGTTATGAAGAGGCCGTCAAGTACAACAGCATTTCTCCTGCCTATCTGTACTCCATAATGGGGCAAATCCAAATAGATAAACAAGAATGGGAAAAGGCTTACCAACAATTCGAACTGGCCCTTCAACAGGAAGAAGAGCTGAAAGACCCCATTACACGTTCGTCCATCTACTCCGGTATGGCCATCTGCCTACAAAAACTGGACAAGGAAACCTATGAAGGTCAAGCACTCGACTTTTGCCTCAAAGCTATCAATCTTGACAATTTCAACATTGACGCTCACCTTCTTGGAGGCCTGTTGTATGCCCAATACGGAGAGAAAGAAAGAGCCATTGGTTTGTGGGAAGAAATAGGGAATTATGACAATACGGCCAGTACCTGGTCTGACGTAGCCGCCTATAGCAGCAAAGCAGATCTGTTTGACTATGCCATCCAAGCCTTAGAGCACCTTAAAGAAGGAAAACCTGACTATCCCGACCTATACCAACGGCTTACACTGACCTGCATTTTAGGAGGAAAGCTGGAGAAAGCCCAATACTACAACCAGTATTCATGGTCTCCCATGGAAAGAAAATACATAGAAGAGTTGTACAAGGACATAGCCGAAGCCCCCGACGGACAATCTGCGCAAATAATAAAAAAATATCTGACAGAAACTTCCGTACACAAAAAAGCATAAATCCGATTATCGGACAAAACTAAAGCGAAAAATAAACATCATGAAAAGAAATCTGAAAGACTACGCACTCATCACTCTAAAAGGTATGGGTATGGGCGCAGCCGACGTCGTACCAGGCGTTTCAGGAGGCACTATCGCTTTCATCGTAGGCATCTACGACGAACTGATAGAAACCATCAAAAGTATCAATACCGAAAGCATCCGACTCTTCTTTACCGGCAAATGGGACCGATTTTGGGAGAAGATCAACGGAAATTTCCTTTTTTCTCTTTTGTTGGGTATCGGTATCAGCGTCTTTTCATTGGCCAAAATCATTACTTGGCTGCTTGCCGAACACCCTATTTTGGTGTGGTCGTTCTTCTTCGGATTAGTAGCAGCCTCTACTTGGTTTGTAGGTAAAGACATCAAAGAATGGAACTGGAAAACCATCACGGGGTTCATCGTCGGTGCCGTAGTGGCCTATTATATCACCATAGCCACTCCAGCCGAAACATCCACTCACCCACTATTCATCTTCCTATGTGGTGCTATTGCTATCTGCGCCATGATCCTACCAGGCATTTCGGGCAGCTTCATCCTCGTGCTGTTGGGCAAGTATTTCTACATCATGGAAGCAGTCAAGACCTTCAATATTACGACACTAGCCATTTTTGGTGCAGGAGCCGTTATTGGCATCACCAGCTTCTCACGCCTGCTTTCGTTTGCCCTGAAACATTTCCGTAACATCACCCTGGCTGTTCTGACAGGCTTCATGCTGGGATCGCTCAACAAAGTGTGGCCATGGAAAGAAATCGTGGACAACACACATGGTATGCCTATTGAGACCAACATCCTGCCCAATACGCACGTAATGGAAGCCATTGCTCTGATGATTGTCGGTTTTCTGCTGGTTTACTTCCTCGAAAAGTTGTCAGCCAAGACTGGCAAATAAATTCATCGATCATTCTAAGCCCAAGCATAAAGCAGAGGGTGTGGTGGAAAAAGTCTCGAACTTATTCCAACCACACCCTCTTCCTAATATATGGAAACCTTTTATTTCAAGGCATCCAAAACTTTATCATAATCGGGCTCCTGCGTAATCTCAGGTACCAACTCCGTATAAGCCACACGTCCGTCCTTGCCAATAACGACTACCGCACGTGCCAGCAATCCAGCCAATGGGCCGTCAGCCATGCACACACCATAATTCTCATCGAAATCGGAAATGCGGAAGTCCGATAGTGGGATGACCCGTTCAATACCCTCCGTCGTACAGAAACGGGCATGCGCAAAAGGCAGGTCCTTCGAGATGGCCAGTACAATTGTGTCGGGCAGGGATGCCGCCAGTTGGTTGAACCTGCGGACCGACATCGCACAAACAGCCGTGTCGAGGCTTGGGAAAATATTCAATACCACGTTCTTACCATTCAGTTCCTTCAACGAGAAGGAAGACAAGTCCGTCTTAACCAGTTCAAAATCGGGGGCAACCGTACCCACCTGTATAAATTCGCCGATCAATCTCACCGGCTTTCCTTTAAAATTTGTTGTTGCCATAATTTTCTTATTTCCATTAAGTTCTCATTGATAACAAACAAAAGTAGGAAAAAGTTTGAAGGCATGGATTGCTACAATATTAAAAGATAGTTTCAATCGTTTTAAATTCCCAATGCAAACAGAAAATAGAACACGGGCTGCAAATCTTAAACCTTATCTTGCATACTTCGTACGAAAAGTTTTATCTTTGTGGTGAATTAACTGATTTATTACTATCAACAGACAACTAAAAGACTGATCATTATGGCAATGCATACATGGTTCGAATGTAAAATAACACAAATATCTATAATACTCTATATATCAATTATTTAGGTTTATTTAACAGCAAAATAAAATGCCATAAACATACATTATCTTACCTTTGGAGTGCCACAGAGGGTAACACAGACGTGGCAATAGAGTGCCATAAACACACATTATTAATCCAATTAAAGTAAGAAAAAGTGAAAACAACAACGGCAGTAATCAAGTTAGTGTTAAGAACTAATAAGAAGTTAGCAAGCGGATTATATCCCATAACTTTGTGTGTCCAATTCTATGGACGGAAAGACAAGTCAACAGGCTATGCAGTGCCCGAAGCCGCGTGGGATGCAAAAAATGAGTGCGTAAAGAAGTCCTATCCCAACGCATCGCAAATTAATAAGGTGATAACAGACTACAAGAACAGCGTTATTGGCAGAAAGCTGCAATACGAGATGCAGGGGCAGCCATACACGGCTGCAATGCTTATACAAGATGTACAGGACAAACAGGATAATAATTGCGCAAACAACAGACTTTTCAAGGACATATTAAAAAATTATATAGAAGAGAAAGGAATTAAGCGTAATACGGTTAAAATATTCAAGCAGGTTTATAATGCACTTTCCTTATTTTTCAAAAATGAAAACTTTATAATTGACGAGCTGACGGAGGCAAACGTCAAGAAATTTGCAAGATACCTGCAAGACAAGCAGTGTGCGGATGCCACGATACGCACATACTTGAGCAAGGTGGCAGCAATCTGTAATTTCGCAATAGACTGCAACATAGTTGACTTAAGCACATACCCGTTTAGAAGGTTTAAATATAACAATATATATGCGAAGTCCGTACACCACCAAGCACTTACGAAGGAGCAGTTCCAAGCGTTTGAGGCATATTTCATTAACAACTATTTCAATTGCGATTATTTTGAAAATACATTCACATATAAAAATGGCGTATATGCCAATATGATGCACCGATGGACGGAAGAGTTTACATTTTGCGCATGCTTATTCAGTTTCTACGCACAGGGGTTGGCGTTCGCGGATATAGCCCTGCTGAAGACTGATAATGTAAAGGAACTAACGGACAACGGCAAGACCGTATATGTAATACGAACGAAGAGAGCCAAAACAAACAAAGACGTTACTATTGTGTTGGAAGACACACTTATAACGCAGATATGCTTTGTCCCATTTCTCAAAACAGCGCACCAAAGAGACAACTATATTTATCCCGTTTTGCAAAGTAATGAGCACACATATAACTACGTGACAGAAGCACAGATAAAAACCGCATTTGTGGCAGCAGAGAGGCAGCTCAACAATAATTTAAAGTCTATAATATCCAAGGTTAATAACACGCTAATAGACCACGCAAACACGTATAAGCACGAGTTGGGGCAACTAATTGACACGAACACAACGTTCTACGCTTTTCGGCACACATTCGCGACATTATATATGAACACACAGGAGGCAAACCCCGTTCACCTTGCCACGCTGATGGGAAGGTCGGCAAGTGGAATTTTCACTTACGTAAAAGAATTAACAAGCATTCAAGACATCTTAAATGAAAAAAACAAATTGATTAAAACTATTAATTAAAACAAACGGTTGGTTTTGAATATTTATTTATAAAATGGATTACGCAATGCACAATAAAAAACATACTATTGAAACGCGACAAAAGATATCGGATAGTCTAAAAAAATACTATGCCGAGACACAGACCGAGGAACAACGGCAGGAACGCATAAGGAAAATAAAGGACTATTACAGGCGGGCTTACTTCTACATAAACGGGCTTTATTAATGCTTATATTTTGTCATAGATTATTTTTACATAGTTTATTTTTGAAAGCAGTGTTGGTTAACACTGCTTTTTTTGTTTGGTGGTTGTGGTGTGTTTTATTACGCATTCTACATGCGTAATAAAATGGTGTGGTATTTTTTTTATCATTTGACAAAACCATCCGTATGGAATACGTGTTCCGTACCTATA
>DXAV01000054.1 GCA_019116805.1 Candidatus Bacteroides merdavium
GATGGCCACCGTACTGTTCGAGACGGTGAGCAGGCCGAATGCTACCCCGTGCCCGGCCCGAATGATGGCAAACAGGAGCAGCGTGCCGGCCAGCAGATAGCCGCCGAAGATAGACGTGAAAATGAAGTAAGCCAGCAGGTAGAATGGCTTGCGGGCAAACGTGTCGAGCAGGTAGCCCGAGAAGGGGCGGATACAAAGGGCCGCAATGGTGTAGCACGACAGGACGAGCCCCATCGTGAACTTGTCCGCTCCGAACACTTCCGTCAGGTAGAAGGGGAGTACGGGCATCATCAGCCAGAAGCCGAAGTAGAGCAGAAAGTTGGCTGCCAGGATGAAGCAGTAACTCGGAGTGATGAGCCGGTCTTTCATGAGCGGTTGGTCTTTAGCGGTTGGTGATTAGCGGTGAGCGGTAAGCGGTCAGTGGTTAGTAGATTTCCGGATGGATGCCCACCGTCAACCGCTTGCCACTCACCGCTTACCGCTCTATACTGGCCGCTTGGCTTATCGTGCCGCTTCGAATTCCTTCAGGAAGCGGGTATCGTTTTCAGAGAACATACGCAGGTCCTTCACCTGATACTTCAAGTTGGTGATGCGCTCGATGCCCATACCCAGAGCGTAGCCGGAATAAACCTTGCTGTCTATGCCGCAAGCCTCGAGCACGTTGGGATCCACCATGCCGCAACCCAGGATTTCCACCCAGCCTGTACCTTTGCAGAAGGGGCATCCCTTGCCACCGCAGATGTTGCAGCTGATGTCCATTTCGGCACTTGGCTCCGTGAAGGGGAAGTACGACGGACGCAGACGTATCTTCGTTTCGCTACCGAACATCTCCTGGGCGAAGAGCAGCAATACCTGCTTCAGGTCAGTGAACGATACGTTCTTGTCGATATACAAAGCCTCTACCTGGTGGAAGAAGCAGTGCGCACGGTAGCTGATGGCCTCGTTGCGGTACACGCGTCCCGGGCAGATGATGCGGATGGGCGGCTCGGCATGCTCCATGGTGCGTACCTGTACGGAGCTGGTGTGCGAGCGCAGGATGATGTTCTTGGTTACGTCGCCGGGGTTCACATTGACGAAGAAGGTGTCCTGCATGTCGCGTGCCGGATGGTCGGCGGCGAAGTTCAGTTTGGTATATACGTGCAGGTCGTCCTCCACCTCGGGGCCGTCGGCGATGCTGAAGCCCATGCGGGCAAAGATATCGATGATTTCGTTCTTGACGATGGACAGGGGGTGGCGTGTGCCCAGCCCGATGGGGTAGGCGGTACGTGTCAGGTCCAGGTCGTCGCAACCCATGTCCTGGCTTTCGAACTGCTCCTTCAGGGTGTTGATTTTCTCCTGTGCCTTGTTCTTGAGTTCGTTCAGCTTCATGCCCACTTCCTTTTTCTGTTCGGCGGGCACGCTGCGGAAGTCGGCCATCAATTCGTTGATGGCACCCTTTTTGCTGAGGTATTTGATGCGGAGCGCCTCCAGTTCTTCGGCGTTGGAGGCCGTCAGTGCTTCCACTTCCTGCAGAAGCTCGTTGATTTTAGCTATCATATCGTTGTTGTCTTTTTGAATTTCGTCTTGGTTTGAAAACGTTGCAAAGATACAACTTTCTTGTCACATCGTTCCGTTATCTGCCAGAAAGATACGAAAAAAGTCCTTGAAACTTCCGTTTTCAAGGACTTTGCGTGGAGCATAGCGGACTCGAACCGCTCACCTCGACACTGCCAGTGTCGCGCTCTAGCCAGATGAGCTAATACCCCAAAAATGTAAACGTTTGCACCATGGCTTTCGTTTTGATGGCGCAAAGATAATGCATATTTCTGAAATAATTGCTATGTTTGCAGAAAAAAATAACGAAAAAATATGTTGGTCTATAATACAACTTATCATGTGGAGGACGGACAGGAGAAATATTTCCTCATTTGGATGCAGGAATATTACCTGCCGGAAGTGGAAAAGAATGGTACGCTTCGGGCACCTCGCATCGCGCGCATCCTGAGCCATCGTGAAGAGGGAAGTACCTGCTATTCTGTTCAGTTTGAGGTGGAAAGTTCAGCGCTGCTTCACCGCTGGCACCATGAGCAGGGCGTGAAGCTTAATGAAGAGATGTTGCAGTTGTTCAAGGATAAGGTTGTGGGATTTCCCACGTTGATGGAGGTGGTAGAGTGATAGCACCTGTCAAGGAGAAAATTATCTTGGGCATTGACCCGGGTACTACTATCATGGGATATGGAGTGCTGCGTGTGACAGGAACCCGGCCTGAAATGGTGGCAATGGGTATCATTGATCTGCGCCGTGTGGGAGACCATTATCTGAAACTGAAGCACATCCATCAGCGGGTACTGAGTATCATTGAGAGCTATCTGCCCGACGAACTGGCCATCGAGGCTCCCTTCTTCGGTAAGAATGTCCAGTCGATGCTGAAACTGGGGCGCGCGCAGGGAGTGGCGATGGCGGTGGCGTTGAGCCGCGACATCCCCATTACGGAATATGCCCCGCTGAAGATCAAGATGGCTATCACGGGTAACGGTCAGGCGTCGAAGGAGCAGGTGGCGGACATGCTGCAACGTATGCTCCACTTCAGTAAGGACGACATGCCTACTTTTATGGATGCCACAGATGCTATGGCAGCCGCTTATTGCCATTACCTGCAGATGGGGCGTCCTACAGTCGAGAAATCTTATCACGGATGGAAGGATTTTATCGCCAAGAACCCGGATAAGGTGAGATGAGGGTTGAGAGTTGTATGTAAATGTAGCATTATAATTATTAGTAAAGAAATAAGCCATGAAACTGAATGATTTAGTCATTGTTGGTGTGGCGGTGGCGACAGCCGCCGGTTGCACATCCGTGAAAAACGAGTATGCATCTTATGAACTTTATCCCGTACGTTCGGGCAGTTTGGCTGAAATGGAGTATGCTCCCGAAGCTACGCGTTTCTCCGTATGGGCGCCCACTGCCGATGAAGTTCGCCTCATGCTTTACGAGGCTGGTGAGGGCGGACATGCCTATAAGACCGTTAGCATGGAAGCGGGCGAAGAAGGTGTTTGGCACACTATGGTGAACGAAGATTTGATGGGTAAGTTTTATACCTTTAATATAAAGATTGACGATCAGTGGCTGGGGGATACGCCGGGCATTAATGCCAAGGCAGTAGGAGTGAACGGCAAGCGCGCCGCCATCATTGATATGAGAACAACTGACCCTGAAGGCTGGTCCGACGATCGCCGTCCGCCGCTTAAGTCTTTTGCCGACATCATGATTTACGAGGTGCATCATCGTGATTTCTCCGTTTCGCCGGCATCGGGAATCGAACATAAAGGCAAGTTTCTGGCTATGACTGAGGAGGGTACCCGTTCTCCCGAAGGACTGGCTACGGGTATTGACCACCTGAAGGAACTGGGTGTGACACACGTTCATTTGTTGCCTTCCTATGATTATGCTTCCGTGGACGAAACAAAGCTCAATGAAAATCAGTACAATTGGGGGTATGACCCGCAGAATTACAATGTCCCTGACGGCTCTTACTCTACCGATCCCTATGATCCGGCCGTACGTATCCGAGAGTTCAAGCAGATGGTACAGGCTCTCCACAAAGCTGGTATCCGTGTCATTCTCGATGTGGTGTACAATCATACTTTCAACATTTCCGGCAGTAATTTTGAACGTACCGTGCCCGGTTACTTCTATCGTCAGAAGCCTGACGGTACGTATGCAGATGCTTCGGCCTGTGGCAACGAGACGGCCAGCGATCGTCCCATGATGCGTAAATATATGATAGAGTCCGTGCTCCATTGGGTGAACGAATACCATATCGACGGTTTTCGTTTCGATCTCATGGGTATCCACGATATAGAGACTATGAACGAGATACGTGCTGCTCTTACAGCGGTCGATCCTTCCATCGTTGTCTATGGGGAAGGCTGGGCTGCCCAGGCTCCTCAGTTGCCTCAAGATTCTTTGGCCATGAAAGCCAATACCCATCGTATGCCGGGCATTGCTGCCTTCAGCGACGAGATGCGCGATGCTCTCCGCGGTCCCTTCAACGACAACAAGCAGGGGGCCTTCCTGGCCGGTCTGCCGGGTGGTGAAGAGAGCATCAAGTTCGGCATTGTGGGTGCTGTACAGCATCCGCAGGTCAACAACGACTCCGTGAACTACAGCCAGGCTCCTTGGGCTGCACAGCCTACACAGATGATCAGCTACGTGTCCTGTCACGATGATATGTGTCTGGTGGACCGCCTGAAGACAAGTATTCCTGCCATTACCCCCGACGAGCTGGTCCGTCTCGACAAGTTGGCACAGACGGCAGTCTTCACTTCACAAGGTATCCCCTTCATCTATGCAGGCGAGGAAGTGATGCGCGACAAGAAAGGTGTGCACAACAGCTACCAGAGCCCCGATTCCATCAACGCCATCGATTGGAGCCGCAAGGCGCAGCACGCCGATGTCTTTGCTTATTATAAAGGTTTGATACAGCTTCGCAAGAACCATCCGGCTTTCCGTCTGGGTGATGCCGACCTGGTGCGTCGTCATCTGGAATTTCTGCCTGTCGAGGGTACGAATGTGGTGGCATGGCGCTTGAAGGAACATGCCGGAGGCGATGCCTGGGAGGATATCGTGGTTGTGCTTAACTCACGTCGGGAACCGGCTCGTGTAGCTGTCCCTGATGGTCGTTATACCGTAGTCTGCAAGGATGGCTTTATCAATGAAGCAGGTTTGGCCAAGGTCGTAGGTGCTGAGGTTATGGTGCCTGCCCAGTCGGCAATGATACTTTATAAATAAAAGGGTACAGAAGACTTTTTTGATAACAGACGACGCGGATAACGTGAATTTTTCTTTCCTTTGCCGATATTTTGATGGCGCATGGAACAGAATTATTCCTGTTGTCCGCGTCATCTGTATCTGTCGAATAACAATTAATTGGAAACAAGATGTTCAAATTCAACAAAAAGAAATTATGGCTCATAACCTTGCCTCTTTTTGTGGCGGTGGTGTTGGTGCTGACGTTCTTTCCTGTCAATTATGAGGACAGAGGAACATTTGACGAAGTAGAGGTGACAGATTCTGTCGAAGTTCAGGAAATGGTATGTGAGTATGGTATCCCTGTTGATCGCTATGATGTCCATTACGGTATCGTGCAGCCTCGTCAGAATCTTGGTTCTATTTTGGGTGAACACGGTATATCCACCCGTAAGGTACATTTGTTGGGCGAGAAGGCACGCGGGGTGTTCGATGTGCGGAAGATACGTAGCGGACAGGCTTATGCCGTGTTCTTTACCAAAGACAGTCTGGCGCGTCCGCGTTTTTTTGTCTATGAGGAAGACCCCAAATCGTATGTTGTCTTCGATCTTCGTGGTGATCTTCGTGTTACTCGTGGGCAGAACCCGGTGGAGTGGCGCACGGAGACGGTCAAGGGACAGGTGGAATCATCACTTTGGGTGGCCATGCAGAACTGTAATACCTCGCCCCAGTTGGCCATTGTCCTGTCGCATATTTTCGGATGGACTATCGACTTCTTCGGCCTTCAGAAGCAAGATGAGTTCCGTGTCATCTACGAACAGGAGTATGTGGATGGAAAGGCGCTCGACAATTTCCACATCCTGGCTGCCTCTTTCCGTGCATCGGACAGCACGTATTATGCCATACCTTTTGTGCAGGACGGTGAGGAACTCTATTACAATGAGCGGGGCAACAGCCTTGAAGGTGCTTTCCTGAAGGCTCCGCTCGATTTCTATCGCATTTCTTCGCGCTTTACCAACAGTCGCTATCATCCGGTGCTGAAACGTTATCGGGCCCATCACGGGGTGGACTATGCCGCTCCTACGGGTACTCCAGTCTATGCCATTGGAAGTGGCAAGGTCATTGCGAAGGCCTATCAGGCAAATGGTGGTGGAAACTATGTGAAAATCAAGCATAACAGTACATATACCACAACTTACATGCACCTGTCCCGCTTTGCCAAAGGTTTGAAGGTGGGTTCCACGGTGAAGCAGAAGGAAGTCATTGGTTATGTGGGTTCTACGGGACTTTCCACGGGACCTCATCTCGACTTCCGTGTCTATGAAAACGGACGTCCCATTAATCCGCTTACCATCAAGTCCCAGCCCAAGAAGCCTATCAGCGAGGCCAACCGTGCTGCTTTCAGCCAGGTATGTGATTCGCTGGTGCTGAAGTTGAAGAACCTGTAATAGGTTGAGGTGGTCTATGCTTGTATGGTGCGGGGGTGTCATTGTCTGTCGGCAGGCATCCTGACACAGTGCTTCTTGGCGGTCTGACACGGTGCTTCGTGAGGTTGTGACGAAGCACTTCGTCGGAGGGTAAGAAAGCACTTCGTGGGGATGCCATGGTTTGTTTCTGTAAAGAAAGAAGAAACTGGAAGGAAGTTATGACCGAGAATACGTATGGAAACTGATGCTGATTTAGTGGGGTATATGTGAAAATGTTGTATCTTCGCCGTCAAATTGAAATAAGGTGACACAGAAATGAGTGAACAACAAACAATCTGTCTGATGAAGGGTGTGGCACGTAATCCACTGGTAAGGTTGGCCGCGCCTGTAGATGTGGCTTTCGGAGCCAATGAACACATTGCCATTGTGGGACCTAACGGAGCGGGCAAGAGCTTGCTTGTGGATACGCTGACCGGAAAGTATCCCTTGCGTGAAGGTAACGTGATTTATGACTTCCGCCCTTCGTCTTCTCTTTCAGTTTACGAAAATATCCGTTATATCGCTTTCCGCGATACGTATGGCAGCGCCGATACCAGCTACTACTACCAGCAGCGTTGGAATGCCCACGATCAGGACGAAGCTCCCACCGTACGCCAGCAGTTGGGCGAGGTGAAGAACGAGGAATATCGTCGTCAGCTGTTCGAACTGTTTGGCATCGAACCCCTGCTTGACAAGAAGATTATCCTGCTGAGTAGTGGCGAGCTGCGCAAGTTCCAGTTGGCCAAAGCCCTGCTGACCGCTCCCCGCATCCTGGTAATGGACAATCCCTTTATCGGCCTCGATGCCGCCACGCGCGATTTGCTGAACGACCTGCTGACGCGCATCGCCGATATGCGTTCGCTCCAGTTGGTGCTGGTGCTTTCGATGCTCGACGACGTGCCTCCCTTCGTTACGCACGTGATACCTGTGGATGACATGCGGGTGGGCCGGAAGATGACGCGTGCCGACTATCTGGACGACTTCCGACACCGTGACGAGGACCGGATCCCCGGCGAACAGCAGCGGTTCGAAGCCTTGCAGCAGCGCATTGCCGACCTTCCCTATACACATACGAATTTTACTTCTTCCGAAGTGGTACGGCTCAATCATGTCAGTATCCGTTATGGTGATCGAACCATCCTGAAGGAGCTTGACTGGACCGTGAAGCGTGGTGAGAAGTGGGCTTTGAGCGGCGAGAACGGAGCGGGCAAGTCCACATTGTTGAGCCTGATTTGTGCTGACAACCCGCAGTCCTATGCCTGCGACATCAGCCTCTTCGGCCGCAAGCGGGGCACGGGCGAGAGTATCTGGGAGATAAAGAAGCACATCGGCTATGTCAGTCCCGAGATGCATCGTGCCTATTTGAAGAATCTGCCCGCTGTGGAGATTGTGGCCAGCGGTCTGCATGACAGCATCGGTCTCTACAAGCGTCCCCATGAAGGGGAAATGGCGGTTTGTGAGTGGTGGATGGATGTTTTCGGTATTGGTGCCCTGCGCGACAAGCCTTTCCTGCAACTGAGTAGCGGCGAGCAACGCCTTGCCTTGTTGGCGCGTGCTTTCGTCAAGGATCCCGAACTGCTGATACTGGACGAACCCTTGCATGGACTCGATACCTATAACCGCCGTCGGGTGAAGGCGATTATCGAAGCTTTCTGCCACCGTAACGACAAGACCCTGATTATGGTGACCCACTATGCGGGCGAACTGCCTGCCACCATTACCGACCGGCTCTACCTGAAGCGTAACTGAGCGTATTCGAGAGAGAGGAGACAAAAAGACGATAACAAATATTCAATTGAGCCTGCATAAAGAGGCTCATTATATATATGATAAGATATTATGTGGACAGATTTATTATCACAGTTGATTGAGGCAGACAATGCCTGCCTTCTCGCCATCAACGGATGGCATGCCCCTTGGGCAGATACGTTCATGTATGCCTTTAGCGGCAAGGTAGTGTGGGGACCGCTCTATGCTTCTTTGCTTTATGTCATCGGGCGCAACCTGCGTTGGCAGGTGGCTTTGGGCTGTGCCGTAGCCATCGCACTCACCATTGTTTTGGCTGATCAGATAGGAGCTTCGCTTATCCGTCCCGAAGTGGCCCGTCTGCGTCCGTCCAACTTGGATAATCCGCTTTCGGAGATGGTACACATTGTCAACGGCTATCGTAGCGGGCGTTATGGCTTCCCTTCATGTCATGCAGCCAATACCTTTGGCCTGGCTTTCTTTATTCTTTATCTCTTTCGCAACCGGCTGCTTTCGGCGTTTATTCTCGGATGGGCGGTGGTGACGTGTTATTCGCGCGCTTACTTGGGCGTTCATTATCCAGGTGATTTATTGGCAGGCGCTTTATTGGGGATTGCAAGTGCCAGCCTCTGCTATTGGCTCTTCCAGAAGATTTGCAGATACAAGCGTCCCGAGCGTCCGATGCATCTGTGGGTGCCGGTGGCTGTGGGTGGACTCACGGTTGTGGGGATGCTGGTGTATGCTTTTGTATAGAATATCCTTTTCTTTTTCCAATCAGAACTGATACCCTACCTTGACGGACAGTTCACGGGGCCGGATGCGGAGCCAGTCGGTGCGGCTCTGTGTGGCTGTATAGGTGGTGTAGGCATAAGTCTTTTTGTTGAACAGGTTGTTGAGGCAGGCCTCTACCCGCCAGCGGTCGTGCTTCCACGTGAGCGAGGCATCGGCCAGGAGGGTGTTCAGGTGAGTACCGTCGCTCAGGGCGTTGTGGTAGTGCTCGCCGCTCAGTTGTACGTCTATCCGCCCGATGGTCAGGATGAGGCGCAGGCGTTGCGTCACGTTCAGCAGGGGAGGGAGGTGTGTGTCGTTCCCGATGCGGGTGGCGTTGTACGACAGGGTGGCGTGATAGTCGGCCTCCAGCCACGTCAGGGGCGACCAGTTGAGCTTGGGATCGGCCGTGAGGAGGTCGTAGCGATAGTCCTGTAGCAGGGCGGGCGACGCGGCGGTGCGTGTCAGTTGTTGGCCGTAGTGGCGCGTCAGTTGCAGGTCGAGCGAGGCCTTGAGCCGCCAGTCGAAGACGCCTTTGGAGAGGGAGGTTCTCAGTGTCCAGGTGTCCGTCCGGTTGTTCAGGGCGCGTCGCGTCAGGGACAGGGTGTCTTCCGAGAGGTATTGTTCGTCCATCGTGGCATGTCGGCCATGGCTGTAGGTCAGGGTCAGCGTGGCGAAAAATTCGTTTACCGTGTTTTTATATTCGGCGTAGAGCTGTCCCGTGGCAGTGGTGCTGAGGGGCATCAGGCCGACGGTAGAGGTCAGCGTACGGTAGTCGGTGCGGCGCAGGTAGGGGCAGAGGTCGAGTACCTGCCCCGCCTGCCGGTCGAGGCCGCCATAAAGAGAGAATTTCCAGTGATAGTCGTGCTGGTAGCGCAGGTAGAGGGTCGGGTGGTAGAGCAGGTACGACTGCTGTGCCCCGAGGTAGTGCGTCCATTCGACAGGCACCTCCACCGAGGCGAACAGCCGTCCACCTTCCCATTGGAGCTGGGGCGTCAGGTCGGCCCCGAGGTGCGAGGCGTCGTAGGTGCGGACGGTGGCGGGCGACTCCAGCCGATAGCGGGCCCATTCCGCCGTGAGGCTTGCCTCCAGGCGGCGGCTGAAGCCGTTACGCTTGCGAAGGTAGCTGGCCGTATGGCGGGTGTGGAGGCTCCGCTGGGCGTAGTCGTCGCGCTCTGTGGTCAGGGTCAGGACGGAGGGAAGCAGGGACATCTGTACGTCCGAAGTCAGTTCCCATGTACGCTCGCCGCGATTCTTCAGGTAGTTCAGGTAGTTGCGGGCCTGTAGGGTGGAGGTCTCGATGTCCTGTCCCAGCCGGGAGGCGTGGCTGCGGTTGCGGGCGGCGTCCAGCTCCAGGTGTTCGGTCAGGTAGTGCGTCAGGCTGTTGTCCTCGTAGGCCAGGGCCGCGTGCAGGGCGTCGGTTCGGAGGCGGTAGTCGGCTTCTTCCGACAGGTTGATGGTATCATTTGCCTGATAGTAAGTCTGCGTGTTGCCCCGCTCCTGGTGGACGAAGTCGTGGGTATAGTCGGCCTGTACGCGCAGGGTACGTTCGTCGTTGCGGCGGTACATGCGGTTGGCATTGGCCGTCCAAGTCTCGTTGAACAACGTGCGGCGTGTGTCCAGCGGAGCGCTGAAGGCCGGCAGGTCGAGCAGGGAGGGGAGTGTGGCGGCTTCGGGTATATTAGTGGCCAGGAGGGTTTGTTCGTTGCTCAGGTCGCGCCCTGTGTTGTTGGTCTTCAGAGCGAAGATGCTCTGCCGTCCGCGTCCCAGTTGCAGGGTGCTCTGGATACCTTCCCACAAGGGGGCGAGACGTCCGTCTGCGTCTTCTGTCAGTCCGCCCCCTGCTTCGAGGTAGGGGAACCACTGGTCGCGCGCCTTTTCGTCCAGCCGCAGGTTCAGGGCCACCTGTTCGGAGTCAATCTTCCCCTTCAGGGCGCGGACGGACTGGTAGTTCTCCATCAGCTCGGCCGACTTCACCGCCCGTGCATCCAGGTTGTTGTTCACCTGGTTGTAGCGTCCGCCCGTCACGTCCATGCCCTCTACGAGGAAGTGGTCGATGGGCTTGCCTTTGTAGGTCACGGTACCGTTCTCCTCGACGTCGATGCCCGGCAAGCGCTTCAGCACGTCGCGGATGCGGGTGTCCTTCTCCGTGATGAAGTCGGCCAGGTTGTAGCGTACGGTGTCGCGCCGACTGCTGATGCGTCCCGGCCGTATCTCCACTTCGCGGAGGATGATGCTCTCGGCGCGCAGGGCGAAGTCCAGCCGGCCGCCTTTGCCGACGTCGCGCGTCTGTCGTCCGTAGCCCAGCATCGAGGCGCTGACTTGCAGGGTGTCCGTGCGTCGCCAGGGCAGGGAGTAGCGCCCGTCGGCATCGGTCAGGGTATAGTCGATGGTCATACTATCACGCAGCACGCTCACCATCACCGCCTCGAGCGGGCGGGAGGTTTCGGCGTCGGTCACGCGGCCTTGGAGCACATTTTGTGCACGGAGTGAGGGCAGGAGAAAGCTCCCCAGGCAGAGAAGAAGGAGATATCGGGTCGGCATAAGCAGAAAGTAGAAAGAATCGGAAAATGCGCTGATAGGAGTATAGTACAAGGAGAGCGTCCGTTCAAACGGAGTTTATAATCGGTTTAAAGCTTTTAAACTGTCAGTTTATCGTCATTAAACTGGTAGTTTATCGCTATTAAACTGAGAGTTTATTACTATTAAACTGGAAGTTTAAAGCCTTTGAACGGATGCTTCCCTGTACGTGGGCGGAAGGATGTCCGCCTTTACCGTTCGATGGGATTGTAGGGTGTGTCCTTGGGGTTCTTGGTCTTGTTGCCGTGATTGTCCTGGACGGTAATCTTCACGTTGGGCATGATGCCGGTGATGAAACCCACGGGGTCGGCGGCGAAGCGCTTCTGCATCTTGTCGTACTGCTTGCGGTCGACGGGCTGGTAGTCCTTGCCGCCAAAGAGGATGGGCTCCGTGCCGTGGCTCTGCTCCAGGCCGTCGGCCGTGAAGCGGTAGTGCCCCTCGGCGTCTTCAGCTTTCAGAATCAGGCCCGGCAGGCCGCAGAGCTTCCACGGGCCTTCGCTCACGGGGATGTCCGTCGTGTACCAGGCCGACCATTGCCGACCCTTGAACTGGGTCGTGGCGCGTGTACAACGGTAGCCCAGCAGGGTCAGTGTGTCTTGAGTCAGCGTCCATCGGGGTTTTTCCGCGGGTTCCTCGCAACGCAGGCGGCAGATGTCGCCCGCCAACTCGTCCAGTGTCGTAACCCGTCCGGCGGGATAGTTTTTGAAAGTCTGTTCGCTCCACTGGCTTTGGTACTGGTTGGCGTGCTGGGCTATCAGCTCGGAGGAAGCGCCGTTGGCCATGTCGGCAGCCAGTACAGAGTCGGCCACGAAGGCCGTGTAGCTGTAGAAGCGCGACGCCTGCCGCCCGATGTCCAGCCGCATGGTCTCCTGCATCCGTGCGTCGGGCTTGCTGAGGTCGGTCAGGGCATCCATTTCGTATTGCACGGTCAGTACTTTGTGGTCGATGGTGTCCTTGCGAAAGATTTGTCCGGTGGAAATCTTGATGTTCATCTGTGCCTGGGCGGCCGTGGTGGCGAGGCTCAAGGCGAGGAGAAGGATGTGTCTGGTTTTCATGTCTGTAATTGTTTAGAAGGTGAAACATTCGGTTCGTTTTCCTGCCACGAAGATAGGCGGAAGGGGCGGAAGCGGGCGCAGGAAATTATTACGGAAATATTACGGCAGCGGAAATATCGGCCTCGCGCGAACCTTGTATGTAGGCGAAAGGCTTATCTTTGCCTGCGGAAAAAACAAGTGAACGATGGAACGACGCATCAAGATTATCTGGCTGCTCTCTCTGACCTCCATGCTCCTCATCGGGGCGGGGCAGGGCTACTGGTTATGGAGCCACTATCAATATACCAACGAGGCTTATGGACGCGAAGTACTGCGGCGGGTGTCCGAAGCCGTGGTGAGCTATAACACCTTGCGTTGGCAGGAACCCCGCCCTCTGGGCGAACAGAAGGCCGTGCAGTGGTACAATACCAACGTCAACTGGGACGACCGTACCGACTCGCTGACGGGGCAGGAGAGTACGCGCATCTACCTGGTGCAGCGCCTGGGAGCGGAGGCGCAGGACACGCTGGTGGACTTCACTCCAGCACAGACGGGGGCGGCAGGTGTGAATGTATCCCGCATGCTGGCCGACAGTACGGTGCTTTGCACCGACTCGGTTGTCCTGCAAGGCGATAAACGACAGTACGAACGCCTCAACATGATGTATTTGGCTGACCTGATGCGTCTGGAGTTGTCCCATCCGTTCGACCTCCATCCGTTCGACTCCATCGTAGCCGCCACCCTGCCGGACGTTACCTTCAGTACCCGCCTGACCACTACCGCCGCCGACAGCCTCTACCAGTGGGAAGCCACCTTGCACTCCGGCGGCTCTCTGCTCCGGCCGCTGGCGCAGGTAGTCTATCCCTACAACCCCTTGAAGCGTCAGTTGGTCGAAGTCGATGTCCGCATTCCCTGCCACATGCTGCTGCTCCGCATGGGCGGCCAGCTGGCGGGCAGCCTGCTGATGATAGCCTTGCTGGCTGTGTGCCTGCTTTTCCAAATCAAGACCATCCTGAAGCAACGGCGGGTGGACGAGTTGCGCCGCAGCTTCGTGAGCACCATGATACACGAACTGAAGCGTCCCGTACAGACGTTGAAGATGTGCCTGGCCTACCTGTCCGACCCTTCCCTCCGTGTCGACACGAAGGCCACCGATGCGGTGGTGGACGACTCCATCGTCGAAGTGGACAACCTCTCGGCCTACCTCCAGAAGCTACGCGACATGACGCGGGCCGACGACGAGCGCACGCCGCTCAGCCTCCGCACCTTCGACTTTCGCCCGATGGCCGAGAAGACCCTCCGCCAGCTGCACATTCCCGATCACAAGCTCGTGACGTTCGAGACCTATTTCCCGTCCTCGCTCCTCGTAACGGCCGACCCCATGCACCTCTGTAACATCCTGAGCAACCTGCTGGAGAATGCCGTGAAGTATTCGGGCGACTCCGTTCACATCACTGTCACCGGCGCGCTGGACGGGCATCGCTTCACCCTCACGGTGGCCGACAACGGCATTGGTATCCCACCCGCCGAGCAGGCCCGTGTGTTCGACAAATTTTATCGCAGCACCAGCTTGCCCGACCGCTCCGTACCCGGCATCGGCCTGGGCCTGAGCTATGTGAAGCTGCTCGTGGAAGCGCATGCCGGCACCGTCGACCTGCAGAGCCAGCCGGGGCAGGGGACAACGGTGACCGTCACTATACCTCAATGAATGGATGATTATGAAACCCTTGAAGATTCTTTTTGCTGACGACGACCTGAAATATTCCCTGCTCCTGAAACGCTTCTTGGAGCAGGAAGGTTATGAAGTGACCTACGTCGGAAACGGCCGCATGGCCGTGGAGCAGTTCCCCCTGGTCAAGCCCGACCTGGTGCTGCTCGACATCAACATGCCCGAACTGAACGGCTTCGAAGTGGCGGCCCGCATCCGCGAGGCGGACAAGCACGTCCTCCTCTTCTTCCTCTCCGACCGTAGCGACAAGGCCGACCGTCTGCAGGGCTTCAGCCTCCGCGCCAACGACTACTTGGCCAAGCCCTTCTACCCCGAAGAGCTCATTGCCCGCATCCGCGAGCGCTTCGCCCTCCAGCTGGAGGAGACGGTGGAGGAGGAGACCTACCGCTTCGGCAACACTGTGTTCAGCTACAACACCAACGAGCTCCGCACGGCCAGCAGCAAGGTGCTCATTACTTCGCGCCAGGCGGACATCCTCCGTCTGCTGGCCCTGAATGTCAATCAGGCTGTCTCTCGCGACCGCCTACTCGAAGCCGTGTGGGGTGCGGCTTCCTATGCCAACTCTCTGGCACTGAACGTGCAGATTACCTACCTGCGTAAGGCTTTGAAAAATGATCCGTCAGTAAAGATTGACTCTCTTATGAAAAAAGGATATGTGTTGCGGGGATAAAAAAAGGGATGCGCCACGTCGCGTGGCACATCCCCTCTCAAACCCTAAATTACCAGTTACTGTATCTCAAATCAATACTTGAAATCTGTTTTCTTCACATAGACGGCATAATCCTTGATGAGGCCCGGTGCATTCTTCTCGGCACGGGGCAGCATGCGGAAGCCGCTTACGTTGTATTCCTTACCCAAGTCGATGACTACCTGATGAGGGAAGGCGGTGTTGTCCACCGTCTGCCAGAAGGTGCTCTCCTGCAGGTCGAATATCTTGTCGGCCGTACGATTGCCGCTGCGGGTCTCTTCGCTGTCTGCATAGACAATCTTCCAGTTCTCGCGCGAAACGGGCTTGCCGTTGGCGTCGAGCACGTCGAACTCGGCGATGGAGGCGATGTTATTTCCGTCATAGTTGGACATGGCATTCAGGCAGAAGTAGCGTCCCTGTGTGGGGGTAGCAAACTTCACTTCCTGCCAGCCGTTGCCCGGCTTGAAGGTACCCTTGTGGACGGGCTTTTCGGCGTTGAGCTTCAGATTCTGTCCGTCCTTGCGATGTGTCTCGGGAGCCTGTGTGCGGAGCATGTCGAGGATAGGCTTTTCGAGGCCGACTACTTTTGTTTCGGCAGGGCCTTTCAGGTCGAGAACGATGATTTCGTTTTCACCTTCTTTCAGCCAGCATCCGGGCATGTAGAGTGTCTGTTGGGGACCGATTTCCCAGAAGCGGCCCATAGCATGTCCGTTCACCCAAACCATACCCTTGCCCCATGTCTGCATGTCAAGGAAGGTGTCGCCCGTCTTATCCAGGTGGAAAGTGGCGCGGTAGTAGGCAGGGCCGTTCACAGCTTGTCCTTTCTGATAGTTTTTGTTGCTGACAAACTCATAGAAGGGTGGCAGACTATATACAGACCAGTCTTTCAGCTCGGTAGCCTTTCCGTCAGTGATGACTTCCACCTTCTCGGTGATACCTTTGCGGTCGTGAATGGACTTGTCAAAGTTCACACGGCCCATAGCCTCCACTAGGATGTCTAGTTGGGTACCCTTCTTCAGGGGTGACTTCAGCAAAAGGGTAAACTCGCCCTGGCGACGGTCGAGGCGTCCCAACAGTTGGCCGTCGGCAAAGACTTGTGCCCAGTCGTGCATTTCGTCCAGATGGAGTGTACCCGAAATGTCTTCCTTCAGCGTTGTGCGGTAGAGGATGCTTCCCCAGCCTTGGTTGAACTGTTCCATCGGCTTCACACTTTCTGTCTGCTTGGGTTCGGGCAGGTTGTCGAACAAGGGGGCTACCTCCCATTCGGTGATGGCCGGTACCTTGATGACAGGGAAGGCTTCGGGAGGCTCGGGCAGGGTCTGTCCGGCGGGCAGGTATTGTTGCAACAGGTCGCGCAGCTGGTAGTATTTCGGCGTGAGCCAGCCAGCTTCGCTGATGGGTGCGTCGTAGTCGTAGGAGCTGCACATGGCCGAGTAGGCCGGATTGTTGGCGCCACCCCACCAGCCGAAAGTCGTACCTCCGTGAGTCATGTAGAGGCTGAAGGAGATGTTGCGGTCAAGCATATCCTTGATGCCGCTCACCATGGTGGCAGCGTCGCGCGTTTCGTGTTTGCGTCCCCAGTGGTCGAACCATCCACTCCAGAACTCACTGCACATCAGTGGCGTTTCGGGGCGCAGTTCCTTTAGTTTCTTGAACTGCTCTTCGATGTTGGCGCCGGTACCGAAGTTCACCGTCCAAAGCAGGTCGTCCAGGGCGTTGTTGGTGAAGTTCGAGCTCCAGTCACATTGGAAGAGAGGTACATCTGTAAAGCCTGCTTCGCGCACCAAGTCGCGGATAGCCGATACGTACGGTTTGTCGGTACCATAGGAGCCGAATTCATTCTCCACTTGCACCATGATGATGTTTCCGCCGCGGGTAATCTGCAGGTCGGCCAGTTGCTTACCCACCTCCTTCATGAAGATACCCACGCGCTCCATGTAGTAGGGATCGAGTGAACGGAGTTGTACGTCCTGTTTCTTCAGGAGCCACCAGGGCAGACCGCCCATTTCCCATTCGGCGCATACATAGGGACCCGGTCGTACGATGACGTACATGCCGTGCTTTTGTGCCAGGCGACAGAACTTGGCAATGTCTTTGTTCCCTGTGAAGTCGAACTTACCTTCTTCCTGTTCGTGCAGGTTCCAGAAAACGTAGAGGCAGATTGTGTTCATGCCCAGTGCTTTGCACGATTCGATACGCTGCTCCCAGTAGGGTTCGGGAATACGCGGATAGTGGATTTCGGCGGCTTTCACCACCATGGAATCTCCGTTCAGGAGAAACGTGCCCTTTCCTGCCTCGAATGTGCCTGTCGTTTTCTGCGAACAAGACGACAGACTGCCTACCATGCTTATGGCTAAAAAGAAGGAGAGGGCAATGCTTGCTACTCTTTTCATGATATCTTTATGCTATTTAAATGTTGATTGTTTAGACTTATTTTGTCAGTTCCACCCGCTTGATGGTACCGTCAGCATTGAACTCCAGGCGGTCAATGCAGACCTCTCTGTGCGTGCCGGGCGACAGGCTTTTGTCAAGGTAGTGCTTGTTGATGCGGTGATAGACAATGTACCACTCGTCCGTGCCGGGCTTACAGATGACAGAATTGTGTGCCGGACCGTATATCTCCTTTTCTGGATTTTGGATAGTGACGATAGGGTCGGTAGCTACTTTAATGGGGCCTAGTGGAGATGTAGAAGTTCCATAGGCCACGTGATAGTTTGGAGAACCAGTATCATCTACTGACCACATGAAATAGTACAGACCGTTCCGGTAGAATACGTAGGGAGCTTCACGGTAGGCATAGTCTTGCAATGTGCCGCCTTCGGGTGTCAATACTGCTAGCGTTTTCTTCTTGATGGAAACCATATCCTTGTTCAGTTCGGCACCGGCCATGTATCCGTTACCCCAGTAGAGATAGGACTTGCCTGATACAGGGTCGGTGAATACGTCCACGTCAATCTGTTGTCCTCTGCCTGTGGGCGATTTGGTAATCATCGGATGTCCCAGGTCGGTGAAGGGGCCGATAGGTGAGTCGGCTATAGCAACACCTATTTGTTTGCCACCTCCGTTCTTTGGATTGCCGCTGAAATACAGGTAATAGCGGTAACCGTCTTTGGTCTTCTTTTCTTCTATGGCAGGTGCCCATGCGTTACCATCGGCCCAGGATACTTGATCTGATTTCAGGTCGAGTACAATACCTTCGTAAGTCCAGTCCTTCAAGTCGTTGGAGGAGTAGGCTGTATAATACCATCCTCCCCATCCGGGCTGTCCGTCGGTGGTGGAGTAGATGTAGTATTTGCCAGTCTGGTTGGAATAGACAATTTCCGGATCGGCATGAAAACCGGGAAGAACCGGATTGTTGGGCAATTCGCCCAGTTCGGCAGGCTTGCCCCATTTGTCCGTGATGCGTTTCAGTTCGTTTCGGGTAATGGGCATGATAGTGCCATGGCGTGGGTGGAAATTCATCTTTACCTCGTGATCAATGACTTTGAAGTGTTCCAGATCGGTTGTTTCCGTGAACTGGTAAGCCCCTTTCATATAAACGTCATACATCAGGATGTATTTGTCTTCACCAATCAGTTTGAAGGTACCGGCACCTTCCACTGCTTCCTTGGTTTGTTGCTTATATTCCATATTTTCTTTCCATTGTCCGGAAGTCAGTGATTTGGATGTGGCTACGCGGATGCCGTTACCATGCCCTTCTGTCTTGTAGAACAGGTGATAGATGCCGTCTTTGTACACGATGTCACCGTCAATGCACGATTTCTTGTCGGCTGGAACGAATAGTGGTTGGGGTTCGCCTTCCAAGTCGGTAAAGTCGGAGTTGGCGTAGGCATAATAGATGACGTCGGGACCGTTACCATATTTCATGGACCAATAAACCATATATTTCCCTGCTTCGGGATCAAAAATAGTTTGGGGAGCCCATACACGTTTCAGCTTTTCTTGGCCTTTATAACGCTTTTGCATATTGATAACCGAGTGTGACCAGTTTACCAAGTCTGTCGATTTCAGTAATACCATGGCACGATTGGAGTCCCATCCGTTGTCCGACACCATGTCTGTTACTACCATATAGAAAGTTTTTCCGTCTTCACAACGCAGGATGTGTGGATCGCGTACACCACCAGTTGAACTGATGACTTTGGAGTCGATGACCGGTTTGTTGTTGTTCAGGGCCCAGTAAGAATATCCGTCCATGCTGACGGCGTAGCACACTGCTTCCTGGCTGATGTGGTTACCGGTGAAATAAACAAAAAGATAGGCCGTTAAATCTTTTTCTTCAATTTTCTCAGCAAAGGCCGGAGTCAAAGCTGACAGTAGCAAGATGAGAGCAATAATCTTGTTTTTCATGTTTATGTCCGTTATTTTGTTATTTTGTGCAAATGTACGAATAAACGATGATTATGTGGTAGGTAAATCATTCAAAAAGGGATAAATAATTTTGCAATGAATGGTTATGGTAGTGATAAAAAGAAAAATCCGCCGAAGGTTGTTTGAACTGGGCGGATTTTTATAAAAGTAGATTTATTCGTTGAAGAAATCTAATGTCCAGCTATCTATCCATTCGATATAGGGAATGCCGTCTTTGAACTGTATAGGTAGCCAGATGTAGCGTGCATCGCTCGGCTTTTTGGGTCTCCAGATGTCTGCCATGAACATATAGGCGTCTTTCTTGTTGGGTACTTTCAGTACAAATGTACTTTGTCCGCCGAAAGTCAGTTCTGCGTTTGGTCCGATGCAGGGGTTGGGATGTTTGGTCCACGGTCCCCAGATGCTGGGAGCAGAGAACATGCGGGCCTCGTTGGGATCCCAGCCTGTGCATCCCGAAGTGATCATCCAGTATATACCGTCTTTCTTGAAGATAGCGGGCGCTTCGTTATGTCCGGCGGGTGCCAGACGCACATATTTGCCTGTGTGGCTCAGGTAATCTTCACTTAGTTCGGCAATCTGCAGGGTCAGGTTGTCTTCCGATGAATAGATGTGGTAAGCCTTGCCGTCGTCGTCCACGAAGAGCTGCATGTCTCGTGCCATTTGTCCTCCCTGTAGGTCGCGCTTCAGGAAAAGACCTTTGTCAATGGCTTCGTACCAGTCTGGAGTCCACCATTCCTTGAAGTGCTCCGGTTGGAGTGTATCCAGCACGGCACGTTGTTCAGCCGTCATGTCAATAGGAAGAATACCCGGATTGATGCGTCCCGAGCGGAGGAATTGGAACGGTCCTGTTGGCGATTCGCTCACGGCTACAGCCGAACGGGCGGCTGCATATCCTTTGTCTTTCAGTTCCAGATGAAACCACATCACAAACTTCTTTGTCTTTTCGTTGTAGATAACTTTCGGACGTTCCATCACGCAACCTTGTATGATGTCACTGGTCGTATCATTCAGTTCCACAGGCAGTACGGCACCTTCGTTTTTCCAGTCGGTGAGGTTTTTTGATGAATAACACATGATACCTACCATAGCCTTGCTGGTCGAGTCCGATTTGTTCTCTCCGTACCAATAATAGGTTCCTTCGTGATAGAGCATGCCGCCTCCGTGTGCATTGATATGCACGCCTTGATTGTCAGGCCAGATTTCGCCGGAGCAGATAGGTTTCGGCTGTGGTTGTGTACAAGCTGTGGATAGTAAAATGCAAAAATATCCGCAGTATTTTATTATTTTGTTTTTCATGATGTCGTTTACTTTAGGGTTGGTACATTTTTCCGACTATTAATTTATCGCCAGACAAATCCACTTCAAATAAGTGTGGTATGCGGAGATAAAATCCGTTGATGTCTTTGTGACTGTGTACAGACATCAGCCATTTACCGTCCAATGTTTGGAATAGCATCCCGTGTCCGAAGTTGGGAGGGGTGATGGGCTGTGGTTCCTGAATCCAAGGACCGTCTAAAGTTCCACTTTCAGAATATGCGACTCCTTGTGTATAGATGTTATGAATCCAGCTTGTCCAAAGCATTCCTAACCGTCCTGTTTGCGTGCGAAATAGGTAAGGACCGTCGGTCACTTTATTAGGAACCTCCTTCCCGTCACGCAATTCACGACTCCAGGGACATTCACTGGAACGGAACAGCAATTTACCTTCTCCGATAGAACCGCTGAGATCAGATTTCAATTCTATTTTTTCAATGGTTCCGTCCCAATTCTGTAGCCATTCATAACAATAGACCATATAAGGCTTTCCATCAGTATCAACCCAAAATGTCCCGTCTAATGTGGGCTTATTTGCAGGCAGATAAATGGAATCTTTCATAGGGCGATAGGGGCCATCTGGTCTGTCACTTACTAATATGTGACTTGCTCTTCGTTCAATTTTGTTTCCTTGGACTACATCTATAATGACTGCTTTGTTTGTAAAGGTAGCGAAGTAGTAATATTTATTTTTGTAATGATGAAGTTCTGCCGCCCAAATCATTGGATTGGGTCCCATCCATGAGTGAGAATCTGTTTGAGCAACTTTGTAAGGCCCTTCCCAATATTTCAGGTCTTGGCTTTTCCATAGCATTCCACCTGTTCCTGTCATGTAATAAGTGGAAGTTTTTGGATCTGTTAGAATACAAGGATCGCTCAATCGGATAGAATCTAATGGTATATTCTTTTTAATGTTTTGTTGTGATTGGACAGCCTGTATGGACAACCATGTGAATGATATAAGGAACAGGACTTTGATGTTTTTCATATTGCTATGCGGAATAAAAAAAATAACTAAAGCTCTCCCATTAAAGGAGAGACTTTAGTTATTTTATTATTAGATAAATTATTTCTCTGCTGGCATATCGGCAGTAGTCGGCCAATATGGATTTTGATACAGAGGAGAAAGCTCTGGTGAAGCGTTATCGGAAGCAGTTAACTGGAACTGTTTGATGGGAAGTGGTTGCAGGTAGTGTGCCATGTGCCATGTATATCCATCTTTGAACAGATTACCACTTGTCATATTCTTCTGATAAGGTCTGTAATACTCGCTCAAGCTTGGGCTTGATACGGTAGCTGAAGCACTTCCGTCGGAAATCAGATTATTTGCATCGTACCAGTTCTGCATTGGAGTATTCCAAAGATGGAAACCTTCAATGAAATAAGGTTCGTCAATCATTTGATCCAATGCTCTCCAACGAATCAAATCCATCCATCTGAGGCCTTCGGCCATCAGTTCGCAACGGCGCTCTCTACGTATATTGTAAAGAACGGGGTCGGTCAACTGTTCTCCTGCTGAATAAGAGCCCCAGTCCAATTTCTCTTGCGTGATATCTGTTGCTGCGATGGTTGTCTGTGGGTCAATGGCAGAACCTGTAAATCCTGCAGTTGTACGGATAATCTTCCAATATTCCAGAATCTTACCGGAGGAAATACTCTTGGTAAGTTCGTATTCAGCCTCCATGTAGTTCAACAATGCTTCGGTTGCTCTGAAAGTAATAGAACCAGTATATCCAGCACCATTACCTGTTAAGGCTTTATCGAAAGTTCCTCCCTTACGGATGGAATATCCGGTACCATAGTCATTTTCACCATCATTACCCAAGATATCGGGATAGGGTTCGATTTCCATACCGTGATCTTTCTGGGAGTCCATATTCTTGAACATATTGATTTGGTCGGGCTCTTTTAAGAAAATGAACAAACGAGGATCTGCATTTTGTCTCACATTTGTCAATGTTTCGTCATTGAATGCAAAACCGTCATGATTTGCATAGATGGGTTTTCCGTCCGACATAATAAAACCTTGAACCATACTTCTAGTCAGTCCTACACCGTAGTTACCTTTCTGAACAGCTACTTCGATGTTGTTGGTAATGCCCAAACCTTCGTTGTATTCACGCCACAAGAGTACATCCGGGAAACCTGACATATCAGTATTTCCGAACATGCTGAAATAAGGATTCTCTGGATCTGATTCAGATTGGGGAACTAAGCCTGTGTTCTGAGTCAGTCGTCCTTTGTATTTTTCAGCCACTTCTTCAGCACTTTCTGCTGCTATCGTATAGAAATATTCGATTTCGTTTTCTATGCTGCCTGATGGGAACTGATAGTTTGCATTATAATCTTTTGCTTTTCCCGGCCATCCTTCACCGTTCGGGACAAAAGGCGTATTATTAAAATATCTCAACCAGGAAGCTTCAAACAAAGCAACGCGTGATTTCAACACTTTGGCAACGTCCGGTGACAGACGATTCTTTCTGGAATCGAAATTGTCGGTCATATAGCTGATGGCGTTGTCCAAATCTTCAAGAATAAATCTTGCCACTTCGTTTCTCGGGCTTCTCTTGTTAGCTTCCACCAGAATGTCATTGTCATCGGGCAATGCTTCTTTGATAATGGGCAGGTCACCCCACTTCTGCAACATGTCGAAATAGCAATAGGCACGGAAAAAGTAAATCTCTCCTATATATTGGCGGATGTTTGTGTCTGAGCCGGTAATCTTTCCTGCTTCATAATTTTCCAGAATGGTATTCAATGAATAGTTGATGTTGCGGATGTTGGTCCATGCCCAATTGTCGTTTTCCAATGCCACTTTCCATTGGCCGGTAGCATATTTGTTATCTGCTGTAAAGCCGGCTTGGTTGTCCGTATTGTTGTCCGTGCCGAATGTTCCATAACTCCAGTTTCCGTGAGAAGGAAGCACGTCAGGATAGAATTTGTTGGCTACAGCTTGAATTTGGTCTTCTGCTGAATAGTAATCTTCAGGTACAACGTAGGAAGGAGGTTCTTTATCAAGAAAATCCTCACAAGATACCAGCGAAGAAGACAGTAATATGACTGTCGATAAATAAGTGAGTTTATTGAGTTTCATAATAGCTTCGAATTTAGAATGTAACGTTTATACCACATGATAATGTCTTTGACAACGGGTAGGAGTTTCCACTATAGCTGGAAATGGTTTCAGGATCAAATTGGTCTGCCAGGCTTGTTCCTGTCCACAAGTTTTCACCAGAGAAGAAGACTCTGACATTTTGGATGCCCCATTTAGAGGTGATATTTTGGGGGATAGTATAACCGATTTGTAAGTTCTTCAGACGAATGTAAGCTGCATTCTGCAGGTATCTTGTCTGACACTGTTGGTTCTTGTCACTGTACAAAGGACGTGGCAAATAAGAGTCTGTGTTAACAGATTGGTAACCGTTCTGAACAGACCACGTGTTTTCGTCGCGGAAATAGTCGTGAACCTGGCTTAAGCCGGTAGCCCACCATTGCCAGTTGCTGGCTGCACCGAACAAATAGGTACTTCCTTGCCAGTAGTCACGTTTCATTACGCCTTGGAAGAATACGCGAACATCAAATCCTTTCCAGCTTGCGTTCAAGTCAAGACCGAAGAGATATCTGGGGGTATGGTTACCAATTACTTTCATATCGCCATGGTCGTTCAGTGTGCCTGCGCCACCGGAAATCTTGCCATCGCCATTTAAGTCAGCATACATGATATCACCGGCTCTCCAGTCGCTACCCAAAGCATCTTGTCCGCCGTTGGGCAATGTAGCGAGGTGTGCCTGCATTTCTTCGTCTGTCTTGGCCAAACCGACTGTTTCGTAGCCCCAAATTTCGTTGATGTAACGTCCTTCAATGTATGTACTGATGGCATTGGTCGGGTTATTGGGATAGCGAGTGATCTTTGTGCGTGCATCTGATATGTTGAATTTGGCACTATAGTTCAACCCGTTGTCCAGACGGTCATTCCAGCCAATTGACAGTTCCCATCCTGAAGTGCGCAAGTCGGTATTGTTGGTTACAGGAACTGCAGTACCTAAAATGGCAGGAAGTTCAGGAGCATTACCCACCATGTCTTTAGTGTTTCGGATATAATAGTCGAAAGAACCGGTCAGTCTGTTGTTAAACAATCCCCAATCCAGACCGACGTTATAGGATTCGATGGTTTCCCATGTCAATGTGGTCGATACCAGTCCGGGAGCCGTTGCTGTATTAGGTTTCTTTCCGTTCATGAGCCAGCTACCGTCAGATGAACCTACTGACATGGTCTGATAGGTCTGATACCAATTGGTTGTATTTTGGTTACCCAGCGAACCATATGAAGCACGCAGTTTCAGAGTTCCGATTACATCGTTGATTGGTTCAAAGAAGTTTTCTCTGGCAATGTTCCAACCGACAGATACTGATGGGAAGGCTTTCCATTGGTTGCCTTTTCTAAAACGTGAAGTTCCGTCTGCACGGAGATTGCCTTCAATCAGATACTTGCCTTGGTAATCATAGTTGACACGTGCAAAGAAACCTGCTGTGGACCATTCGTTTCTGGAACCATTAGTCGAAGGAGTTACCTCATTGCCATAATAATCCAAACCAGTAGTAAGGTCCACTTCGGGTTTGCCAGGGAACATGATACCGTTTCTTTGCAGACCGAATTGGGTCTGTTTCAGATTCTCTGCTTGGAAACCACCCATTACATGAAGATTGTGTACTTCATTAAAAGTATGGGTATATTCAGTGTATGCATTGAAGTTGTAGTAATTCTCCTTGTAATAGTCTTCGTGTACATTGGAGCTATTGCTGTAAACATACGGATTACCGTTGACATCGTGATTGTATCTCATCTGGCTGTCCCAATGCCTGTTAGCTGACTGAATGTGGTAGTTGAAGTCAATGTGGGTAATCCAGTTCTTAATGGGTTCGATAGTCAGCCCTATCTGATGATAAGTGTTGTCTGTTTGAGTCTTGTCAACACCACCTTCTGCCAATCCCAAAGCGGGTGAGGGTGCGTCGTAGTAGTATCCGTTAGGATCGTAGAGAGGGAGAACAGGCCATCCTTGACGGGCCATATCAGAATATAATGAACTGGTCAGAGTGGCAGGACGCTTGTAATCCTGACGGGTGAAACGCATGGTGTAGTTGAATTTCAGCCAGTCGGTAATTTGTGAGCTGATCTTGGCTGTTCCATTGTAACGTTTCAGACCTTCTTCACCAAGCTTCATGAAACCGCCCTGATCCAAATAGTTGAAAGATGCGTAGTAATTGAGTTTGTTGGTTCCTCCACTGACACTGAAGTTGTGTTCTTGGGAGAATGTCCACTTCTTATAGATTTCGCTATACCAATCTACATCGTCTATACCATAACCATAACCGTCTAACCAGTATCCATTGTCGCCGGCGCTGATACCGCTCATGATAGTACCGTCACTGGTGATTCTTTGGCCTGGTTTATATGGCGTTGCGTTGTGATAGGCTACGATTTGCTCCATTCTGTTAGCATCGAAAAATACGGCACTTCCTAAATTGGCAAAGGTGTCGTTCATCCAGCTGGCAAAGTCAACAGAATTCATCATGTGGTTCATGTTGATGGGAGTACCCCAGCGGAAACTGTTATTGTAGTTGATAGAGGTCTTTCCTTCTTTGCTACCTGACTTAGTCGTAATCAAGATGACACCAAACGGAGCACGTGAACCATAAATTGAAGATGCAGCTGCATCTTTCAGAACGGAGATGTTGGCAATGTCTTGCGGGTTGATAGTATTCAAGTCACCTTCCATGCCGTCAATCAAAACGAGCGGAGAACCGCTTGTTCCCTGTCCGATGGTAGTTGTACCGCGGACATTGATACTTGGAGTGTCTTCCAAACTACCGTTGGTTTGCGTAATCTGCAATCCGGGTACTACACCCTGAAGAGCCTGCGTTGCATTGGTTACGGGGCGTTCTTTCAGCTCATCGGCTGTTACCACACCTACCGAACCGGTCAGGTTCACTTTTTTCTGGGTACCGAAACCTACGACAACTACTTCATCCAACATTTCAGAATCATCTTCCAATGTAACATTGACAGGCTTGCCAGGAATAGCGTCTACAATAACAGTTTTGTACCCAATAAAGGAAATTTCCAATTTGGTGGCATTAGTTACATTTAAATTGAATTTGCCATCCAAATCTGTAATAGTTCCATTGGTGGGGTTGTCTTTTTCACGGACATTGGCACCGATGACAGGTTCTCCAGTTGAGTCCTTGATAACGCCACTTACGCTCTTTTGTTGTTGCACCACGTTCAGTGATGAAACGTCTTCTTTGGCTGACATTGCCAAGGGGTGCATGGCAATGAATCCTGTGCAAAGAAGCAGAGCCATCATGGCTCGTCGATTGTTTTTGCAAGAATTAGATTTCATCATTAATTTTATTTTAATTAAAAATTGTGTGAGAATTAAATCGCTGCCAAAAGTAGGAGATAAATAAGAAAAAGAGATTATAAGAAATAAGCATATAAGATAGAAAAATTGTTCAAAGATGTCAAATGACGTTTTATTCTATCTTGCTTGCTTTGTTTTTATTGGTAGTTTTTAACATTTGAGAGGATTTGAAGATGCGGAAAGGTGGAAGAATGTAAATGGATAGTTCTGTACTAAGAGCGCATATCTTGTGGACAAAACGTGCATATTCTGTGAGCGGGATGTGTATGCCTTGTGGGCAGAATGTGTATGTTTTGCATATGAAGTGTATGTCCGAAAGGCATGAACATCTAAATTTTCGTTAGAAAGCATCACTTTTTTCGTCAAGATTCCGTTTCTAAAGTTCATAGTTACGTCGCTCAAGTCCATAGTTAGGCGGCTCAAGTCCATAGTTACACTGCTGGAATGAATGCTTTTTGTGCCAATCATGGATTATAAGGTATGGGCAAAAGGTGAAAGCTCATTCTCTGATTAGCTACAGACTTCTATTGAAATTTTCTTTTGGGAGAAAATCTTTCACGCTTTCACGGCTTATAAATTATTGTGAACCAAATGTTTGCTGTGAAATCAACATTTCATGCTTCCTTTCACCCCGAACGTAGCGGGTGTGGGAAGTACAGGATATATGAAAGAACCGTGCCGATAGATGTTTTTCACTGTAAATGCCTTGTACATAGTTGGTTGCGGTGAAACTTCACGGGCAAAACTTTTCATACACAATAGAATTGGCAGTAAGCCAAATGAAGGCTGTGAAGCATCTTGCATAAATGCCATTGCGTGGGAGATTTCATGCTTTTTGATGAAAACAGATAGAAAAATAGCTGTAAAAGCTGTTTCATTCGGCTTATTTCATTATTTTTGCTGAGTACAATTAATCTGTTTAGTGTGATGATGATGAAAACCGGTTACCTTATATCGCTCATAGTATTGTTTTTGTGTTTTTCTTTGAAAGTACATGCACTTCAGGACGACCAGATTCTGAAACGGATGGGTGTGGAACAAGGGTTGTCGAACAATTATGTGGTAGATATTACGCAGGATAACCAGGGCTGTGTTTGGATTGCGACAGAATCTGGATTGAACAAGTTTGACGGTCGCTTCTTTACGGTCTATAATCGGAATAATTCGAAGATCAGCGGCAACGAACACAACGCGCTTTTGTCTGTGCCCGAGGATAATACGATATGGGTGGGAACACAGCGCGACGGTATCAGTATCTTCGATGTGGGCAATCAGACGTTTGAAACGCTGGATGTGTATAGTGGATTGATTACGAACGATGTGACCGATCTGAAAATGGCGGCCGACGGTGGTATCTGGATTACTCATTACCATTTGGGCATCGACCATTACGATCGGAAGACGAAGAAGATAGAGTGTTACAGCACGTCCAACGTCAAGGGATTTACGGGGCGTAACTGGACATCGTGTGACGACAGAAAGGGGCATCTTTATGTGGGACACGTGAGCGACGGGCTTAGCATCATTGACCTGAAGGCACGCACTTGTGAGAATTTTCGCCATTCTCCCGATAACCCCAAGAGCATCCCGAGCAATACGGTTCACGCCATTTTCATAGACAGTGCGGAGAGAATATGGGTGGGGACGGAGAATGGCTTGGCATTGTTCAATCCGGCGACGAAGGAATTTACGACTTTCCGTAACCAGCCGAACAATCCCAATTCGCTTTTATCCAATCAGGTGTATGACATCAGCCAGACGCGCGACGGCAATATCTGGATTTGTACCAACATGGGTGGTGTAAGTATTCTCGATTTGAGGCAGAATTCCTTCATTCGTCCTGAACAGGTACAGTTTCGTAACTTGGTTGTTACGAACGATATTCATGGCCTGTCTTCGCCCAATGCCCGTTGCGTGTTCGAAGATTCATTCGGCAATATCTGGATTGGCAATTATCGGGGTGGGGTGGATGTCATCAGTCATCAGCAGCCTTTGTTCAAGACGTTGCCTTATCAGATGAAACGCTATGGCGAATATACCAACAAGCAGGTGTGGGGGATCAATGTTGATGTGGACGGTCGTTTGTGGTTGGGTGGAGAGAATGAAGTAGCGGTGTTCGACAAGGGTAAAATGAAAGATTTGCTGAAACCGCAAGCCGTAAAGAATACACATGTGAATGTTATCTATAGAGACCGTTCAGGTGACTTGTGGATGGGTATGTATCTGGATGGAGTGACAGTGTATCGCCACAAAACGGGGCGCATGGAGCGGATTGCCGAAGGATACCCTAATCTTGACGTACGATGTTTCCATGAAGATACGGACGGCAAGATGTGGATTGGTACGGAAAGCGGTATCTACAGCTATGTCGGCGGACGGTTCTGTTGTGAGGACAGCATTAACAGTCAGTTGGCCGACAATATGGTACATAGTATTCTGCGTGACAGGCAGGGAAAACTGTGGATTGGCACCTTCGGTAAGGGTGTTCAGATTCTGAACCGTCATAGCAATTTGGTTTATAGTCTGACTACGGACAATGGTATGCCTTCAAATGCGGTGTCTCATCTGTTTATGGACCGTGAAGGACGGGTTTGGGCGGCTACCCGTAATGGGCTTGTTCTCTTTGAACGGACTGATAATCCCAATGCCTATCGCATTTTCTTGGAAAAAGACGGGATTGCGAACAGTTATATCAGAGCCATTCAGGAGGATGGAAGAGGGAACATCTGGTTCAGCACAAACAATGGAATTTCTTGTCTGGAATCGGTGACTGGCGCATTCAAGAATTATACTTTCCATGACGGTGTTCCGCGGGGAGACTTTATGGACGGTTCGGCCTGTCGTACGGCTGATGGTATTATCTATTTCGGCTCGCAGAATGGCGTATGCTATTTCAATCCGTCCATACTTGATGATAGTGGAAAAGTGGCCCCGGTAGTCTTTACCGAATGCAGGAGCATGACGGGTGACTTGAGACCGGAATATGCTGAGGTGACGGTGCCTATCGTCAAGAACAAAGTCACGCTTTCCTATAAGAACAACAACCTTAGGATAAATTTCAATGTTACTGACTTTTCGCAGGCCGGCCAGGTGGAATATATTTATCAGATGGAGGGCTTGAATGACTCATGGTACAATACGCATGGCGAAAATCAGGTGACTTTCAGAAATCTGCCTTACGGTAATTATACGTTCAAGGTGAATGCGCGGATGCGGAATCAAAATTGGAGTGATGACAATATAGCTTCTCTGGCGTTGATAATTGAGCCGCCTTTCTGGTTGGCGTGGTATGCTAAATTGCTTTATGTGGTTGTGGCCTGTCTGATACTTTTCTTGATTCTGCGTTTTTACAAACATAAACTTGATTTGGAGAACAAACTGAGTTTGGAGCATCAACAGCTGGAAAACGGTGAAAAACTCAATGCCGAAAGGCTCCGTTTTTATACGAATATCACCCATGAATTGCGTACACCTCTAACGCTCATTATCGGACCGCTGGAAGATCTCTTGTCAGACAAATCTTTGCCACAGAAGCATGCTGAACGCATTGGCATAATACACAGTAATGCTAACAGACTGCTGGCACTGATCAACCAGATATTGGAGTTCCGTAAGACGGAAACACAGAATAGGAAGTTGCTGATAGAAAAAGCCGATATTGGAAAATTGGTGAAAGAAATAGGTCTGGGATTCAAGGAACTGAACCAGAACAGCCGTGTAGATATCGAAGTGATGATTGAGACAGAAGAAACGGAAATTTATTTTGATCCGGAGATGGTTCGGATTATTATCAACAATTTGATGTCCAATGCCATGAAATACACGCCTGAAGGGAAGATTACGTTGTCTCTCACCGGCCGTGAGGAAGCGGGGCTGAGATATACCGATATAAAAGTGAAAGACACAGGATTTGGTATTGATCCCGAGTCTATTCCTCATATTTTTGATCGTTATTACCAGGCAGAAGGTAAGCATCAGGCTTCGGGTACGGGTATCGGACTGGCTTTGGTGAAATCGTTGGCCGATTTACATGAAGCAAAGATTACGGTAGAAAGTGAATTGAACAAGGGCAGTTGCTTCACTCTCACTCTTTTGACAGACAATACGTATCCTCATGCCCAGCATAAGCAGGATATGTCAGGTGGAGCGAAGTCGCAGATGCCCGAGGCTGTTAAGGAACCGATTTCCGAGGGAGAAGACATGCGTCCCGTCCTACTCATTGTGGAAGATAACAACGATATCCGTGAGTATATTCGGACCTCGTTCGAGGATGCATACGAGGTGCTTACCGCTTCCAATGGAAAAGAAGGGTGGGACCTTGCCAAGGTACGTATTCCAAGTGTTATTGTCAGTGATATCATGATGCCGATTATGGATGGCATAGCCTTCTGTAAGCGTGTGAAGCAGGATATGCGTACCAGCCATATCCCTGTGATACTGTTGACGGCCAAGGACAGCATTCAGGATCGGGAGGAAGGTTATGCGGTGGGAGCCGATTCGTTTATAGCCAAGCCTTTCAGTGCTCGTCTTCTGAGCCGAAGAATAGAAAATCTGCTGGAAGGTAGAAGAAAATTGGCCGGTCTGATTGCGGCAAAGACCGTTTCGTCAGTAGGGGCATCTACTCAGGAGGCTTTAAAAGATTTAGGTGAGGGCAATCATACGCTTAATAAATTGGATCGTGAGTTCTTGGATAAGGTGGCACGTATTATTGAGGAAAATCTCAGTATGGAAAAAATCGATGTAGGTTTCATTGCCGACAAGATGTGTATGAGCCATTCCACACTTTACCGGAAAATTAAGTGTCTGACCGATATGTCGGTCAATGAGTTTGTGAGGAAAGTGAAGTTGAAGAAGAGTGTGGATCTGTTGTTAGGCGGTGAATACAGCATTGCCGAGATTTCAGATTTGGCAGGCTTCAGTAGTGTGGCTTATTTCAGACAGTGCTTCAAAGATGAGTATGGCATGGCTCCTTCGGAATACCTGAAGCAGAAAAATCGGGGATAATCATCATAATATTCAGGCACGGATTGCACGGATTTCCACGGATATATGTTTTTCTCCGTGATGTTCCGTGTAATCCGTGCCTGAAAAGTTATATACAGGAATCAGAACAGGTCTGATGTGCGGACTTCATCCTTCCACTGATGGTCTTTCGGGAAGGGTTGTTCGCTCCAGGCACGTTTGCTGGTCCAATCCTGAGGAGCATCGGTCCAGAACGGATGGCTGGCGGGCAATCCCAAGGGAAGGAAGGCCAAGGAAGTCATGTACAGACTGCCGTTGTTGGTGTACCAGTCGGCTATGTTGGGTTGACGTCCACTGAATCCGATGGTCAAATAACCTCCTTCGTTGAAGTTGTTACCGCTGGCAAACATACGTTTCATGACGGCAGTTAGGGCACAGCGCACTTGAGCATTGGTCACTCCAGCCGGCAGTTCCTGATACCAGGCCATCAGGGCGAGGGGTTGCATGGTAGCCATGCGATAGGGTATCGAACGGCCGAATACGGGGAAGGTTCCTTCGGGAGAGATGAAACGCTCCAATATCAGACTATATTTCTGCGCACGTCGTAAGGCACGGTCATAGTATTTGGAATAGTGTATGCGTGTATAGGCTTTGGCATCCTTCATGGCCTGAAGGGTTTCGAGGTACATGGGATGGAACACGTAACTGCTGTAGTAGTCGAAGGCAAAACTAGGACCGTCAGCATACCAACCATCACCTGTGTACCATTCTTCTACCTTGCGGATGGCCGAATTGATGCGGTAGGCATCATAGGGAGCTCCTGCTTTAGCCAGAAAACTTTCGATGGTCGAGGAGAAGAGCAACCAATTGGTGTAAGGCGGATCGATACGGCGGATTAGGGTAAACTCTTCGATATAACGTTTTTTGGTTGTTTCGTCCAGTGGTTTCCACAGCTGATCGAAGGCACGGAGGAAACTCTCGGCAATGTAGGCGGCATCAACCAATGGTTGTCCCTCCTTACGCCATAATAAGTAATCGGGGCTTTGGGGATCGACGGCATTGGTGTAGCTCTTCAGTGCCCATTCGCGTAATTGCTTACGCATGACTCCTTCTTCCGTATCGTCATCGGGGAGTGTAAGCCAAGGGGCTATACCTGCCATCAAGCGTCCGAAAGCTTCCATATAGGTCACTCTCTTGTCGCGGCCGTCCCATGTAGGGCTTACTTCCACAATCATGTTTTTCTGAAGTTCTCCTTTGGCCATATTACTCAGAATAGGGGCTGCCATCTTGTAAGCCAAATCGCACCAATAAGCACGATCTTGGTTTTGGGGAGCCTCCAAGTAGCGTACATATTCGCAGGCGGCCAGCAAGAAGGCACCTACACCAAAATTTGCGGTGGAGTTGGCATCTACTACTTGGCCGGGAATAGCTTTTTCACCGATGGGTTGTACATAACCTACGGCTCCGTTCTTTTGAAGAGCGGTTTTCGACAGATAGTTCCAAGCTTTGTTGACGACGGGCAGATATTCTGCTTTATTTAGATAACCATTGTTGATACCCCAAAGAATACCATAGGTGAAAAAAGCGGTACCGCTTGTTTCAGGACCGGGTGCATGTTCAGGATCCATCATGCTGCGCGTCCAATAGCCTTCGGGTTGCTGGATAGCAGCTACGGCCTTAGCCATTTTTTGAAATTTCTCTACGAAGAAGGTGCGGTATTTATAGTCGGCAGGTAAATCCTTCAGCACTTTAGCCAGTCCGGCCAATACCCATCCGTCACCACGGGCCCAGAAGTCTTTTTTCCCGTTGACACTCTTGTGTTTGGGATAGACATATTTAGCATCGCGGTAGTACAGATTTTCTTCCTTGTCGAACATTATTTGATCGGAATAAGTGATGTACTCGTACAATTTGTCCAAATAGAGGGAATTATGAGTGATTTTGTAGAGTTTTGTCATAACGGGCATTACCATATATAGTCCGTCGCTCCACCACCAGTAGTCGTTGTTCGGAGTACTCATTTGATACTCCATAACTTCGCGTGCCCGTCTGATCTTGTAGTCTTCAGGAGCGAGGTTATAGAGGTCGGCATACGTCTGGAAACAGATTTGGTAGTCACCGAACAGGACGTATTCGTCTGATTCTCCGTATGAATATTTCCATTGGGAGCGGTCGTTGCTTTTGGCTCCTTTCCATTCGTTGTGTTTGGCCCATGCCTCGGAATAGGCACGGTAGGTTTCGTTGCCGGTCAAGAAATAGGCTTCCATATTACCAGTGTGATAGGCTGCATTGTCCCAAAAAGAACGTACTTCAGGCTTGTTTTCTGCCTGCCAGTGTTGATTCACTTTGTCAATAATCTTTCGGACTTGATCGGCCTCGGAAGTTTTGGCAAATGTTGCAACCGGCAATAATCCAATGGCACAGGCTGCAAGTGTTTTAAAAAAATTGTTCATAAGTCTTGTATGTAAATTATTGTTTAGCATTGATTTCAAGTACATATACGGGAGTAGGTTCGGAAGCGATTTGCTTCTCGCCGTCTCCCTGATGGGTTTCTTGAACAAAAACATGGAGTTGTTGCTTCTGTTTCCACAATTCAGTGTCGAGGCTGGGTTCCCAAGCATCGACACTGAAGTTTGTGAGGTCTCTTATTTGCCATTCTCCGTTTGTGAGGTCGGGGGTATAAGCCATGGAAACTTTGCTGCCACGTTCAGCATCGCGGAAAAGGAAGAAAGCTTTTCCTTTGTCCACTGCGATACGTGGACGGGAAATGGGAATCATCTTGGTGCCTCCGCCTTTAAGGGAAAAAGCTTGCGTACGGTTCATAATGGTACGGTTATGCCAGGCGATACCATCGTGCCATACCAGACGATATTGGGGAACTGTGCTATCGGCATCGCGCCAGTAGGTGACAATGTACGGATGCCCCTCGGCATCGGCACTCATGCTGGTCTGATTGATGAGTTCACTGTTTTGAGGAATGCGACAAGCGTATTCTGCGTTGGCTTCCCGTATGGGTAGGTCATAGGCCTCGCCGTTCGATTTGTACCATGTTTTTCCACCATCGGATGAGCAGGCGTAGCACAAGTCGTGATTGGTTTCCACTAGCCACGTTTCTCGCCATACCCATGATAAATGGATTACGTCTTTGGCATCTACGTACAATTGCCAGTATGCATTGCGTTGACCCTCTCCGTCAATAAGAACATCTTGAATACGTTGCCATTTACGTTGTTTCAGGTCATAACGGTTAAGTATGAGGTTTCCTCTACCGGATACTCCCGAACGGTAGGCAAAGAGCAGGTCTCCGTTGGAAAGGCGATAGAACTCCGGATAGGTGACATCCGCTTCATCTTTACCAGTCATTGATTCTTTTTCTCCCAAGGTCAACGATTCGGGAGATATACTACGGCAGTAGTTAAGGGGGTGTCCATGATGGTCGAAGGATACGTGCAAATATCCGTCGCCGTCCACCATAAGGCTGATAACATTGTGGGCATCGGCCACATTACCTTTGTATTGCGACCGTTGGAGTTCCCATTGTTTGGATTTCAGTTTACGCTTGCCAATGACCATATACCCCTCGGCATCATAATAGGCCGTATATTGATGTTGTTTGAAAGTGACGAGCGAACTGTTGCGGAAAACGGTTGTGTTGATTGAGGTAGAACTGTAGCCCTCCCCTATTTCAATCAGGCGTTGGGCAGATGCTGGTAAACAGCTTATCAGAAATGTCAATAACAGAATAGAGTGTTTCATGATATTATTTGTAGAAATTGTTTCTGCAATATTCGTAATTTTATTCGATAACCACAACCTGCGGTGGACTAAATTCAGATGTGCCAAGGCATTTTGACGGATTCGTGTATCTGAATGCTTAATTTTTCGCTCTGTATGGAACCTGGCACTCAGTAAATCAATCTGAATTCTGCCCATACAGGCAGATGGTCGCTGATTCCTCCCTTGTATCGGGGGCCTATGTAAGTACGGAAAGGTTGGACACCTCCGAATTTTTTGTCAGGAACCAACAGGAATGGCTGGCGGGCTACGTCTGCGCGTGCTTCGCTAGTTGTGAGCGGGGCATCAGCCTTCAGTAGATTACCTGACACGATGAGATGGTCAAGCAGTCTCCATTCACCTTGATATTTGTAACTTCCGTAGTTTTTTTGCTCTTTAGATTTACGGGCCAGCAAATGGTATAACCGGTTGCTGTATAAAGTCGTGTCAGGAATAGGAGATTCGGCTTGTAGGATATGTTTGACAGATCGATTGGTGGGATAGTCATTGAAGTCGCCCATAATCAGTAGTTGTGGGTATCGGCGCAGACAGATGAGGCTGTCTGCCGTCTGCTTTAACCTACGAGCTGTTTGAAGACGATAAGGTTCGCTTTCCTTGGCACCGCCCGAGCGGGAAGGGAAATGGGCTATCAATATATCTAAAGTATCGCCGTTCAGTAATAGGCCGCTTGCGTGTAGAATGTCACGGGTGGGACGGTCGGATGACCGGGGAGGAGTAATGGTTATGCTTTGGCTGGACAGAAGTTTGAACAGCCCTCGTTGATAGAGCATGGCTACATCAATGCCGCGTTCGTCTTGGGAGTGAGTCATGATATAACGGTAACCGGCCTCACGCAATACAGAATAGTGTGTCAGGTCGCGTAATACACTGTCATTTTCTACTTCGCATAATGCCACTATGGCTGGGGGCGTCCATCCACCTACCGCAATGAGAGTACGGCCGATATCGTCTAGTTTCTTCTTATATTTTGAATAATTCCAATGACGGACAGACTCGGGAAGGAATTCGTAATCGTTTTTCAGTGTGTCGTGCCGTGTATCGAACAGATTTTCTACGTTGTAGC
Organism: Candidatus Bacteroides merdavium; assembly: GCA_019116805.1. GTDB lineage: Bacteria > Bacteroidota > Bacteroidia > Bacteroidales > Bacteroidaceae > Bacteroides > Bacteroides merdavium. Next base: position 36,667 of record DXAV01000054.1, read on the forward strand.
TAACGACTCGGAAAGTCAGAGTGTCTTTGTCCTGTGCTTTGCATAACGGGTTGGACCAAAAAATAAAGACACAGAAAGTATAAAAAGCGAAGCGAGCTTTCATATTCTTTCTGTGTCTTTGTAAAAAGGTAATCATTTGCTTATACCGTAATTATTTGGTCGGTATGTTTTTTAGAATGTCTAGCAAGTGATCCCAGAATTTCTGTACGGTTGGTATCAGCATGCGTTCGTCGGGCGAATGTACACCTTGCAGAGTAGGACCAAATGAAATCATGTCGAGTGATGGATATTTGTCGAGGAACAGACCGCATTCCAATCCGGCATGAATCGCTTTCACTTTGGCATCTATTCCGAATAAGCGTTTGTAAGAGGCAACGGCCACTTCCAAAATTTCAGAATGAGGATTAGGCTTCCAGCCGGGATAACCATCGCTGAAGCTGACGGTTGCCTCAGCCATTTCGAATACGGTGCGCACCATATTGGCAATATCTTGTTTGGAGGAAGCGGTGGAACTGCGCTGGCTGGTTTCAATACGGATGATATTTCCTGGTTTCATCTTGACGGACGCCAGGTTGGTGGAGGTTTCTACCAAGCCAGGAATGTCTTGACTCATGGCAAAGACTCCATGGGGACATGCATAAAGTGCTTGCAGGAGTCGGCGGGTTGTGTCACGGTCAATGGCTTTCGTTTGGAAGTTCTCTGATTCCATGACCAGTTGCAGGTCGGGATCAATCACGTTGTATTCAGCCTGAACTTCGGCTGCAAATACATTCAGATCGGTACGTAGGGCATGCTTGTCATTGTCGGGTATGGCAATGATGGCATGCGCTTCACGGGCAATGGCGTTACGAAGATTTCCTCCATCGATGCTGCATAAATAGCAGTCGTACTTCTTGAATGCCTGACTCAAGAAACGAGTCAGGATTTTGTTGGCATTGCCCAACCCCAAATGGATGTCACCGCCCGAATGTCCGCCTTTCAAGCCTTTCACCTGAATTTTGCAACAGAAATATCCGGCAGGGACTTCGGTTTCGTGGTAGTGAAATTCGGCTACAGAATCTACACCGCCGGCACAACCAATGAATAGTTCGCCTTCATCTTCCGAGTCGAGGTTCAGCAGGATGTCGCCTTTCATAAAACCTTCTTTCAACGCAAAGGCTCCAGTCAGACCTGTTTCCTCGTCGATAGTGAACAGGCACTCCAGCGGACCGTGCTCAATGGTGTCATCAGTCAAGATCGCTAATTCGGTTGCGACGCCGATGCCATTGTCTGCTCCCAAAGTCGTACCTTTGGCTTTCAGCCATTCACCATCCACTTCAGTTTGGATGGGATCTGTCATGAAGTTGTGTTCCACGTCGTTATTCTTCTCACAAACCATATCAACATGCGATTGCAGGATGACAGTTTTACGGCTTTCCATTCCAGGGGTAGCGGGTTTTCTGATCAATACATTACCCACTTCGTCCGATAATGTTTCCAGGTTGTGTTTTTTACCGAATTCTTTCAGATAAGCCACGATTTTTTCTTCATGTTTGGAAGGGCGGGGTACTTGGCAGATTTCCTCAAAGTAACGGAAAACACTGGCCGGTTTCAAATCTTTTTTTTCCATGTTATTATAATTTTGTATGAATATCTGTTTCCTTACCTTACGGTTGTCTGTTTCTCAAATCTTTTCTCAATAGGATTATCTGCATCAACTGAATATTGCTAAATATGGTTAAATAGTGAACCATTCTGCCGGCCCTTCTTCTTTTTTTAGTGTAAAAAAGGCGGCTTAGTCCTAGCAAAGCCCTATATTTGCACCCACAAATTTAATGGAAATGCTCGAGACTATATTGATAACATTGTTAATAGTTGCTATTTGTATTCTCTTGTTGGGCGTAAAAGTCTTTTTTGTGAAAGGTGGAAGGTTTCCTAACGGGCATGTGAGTGGCAACAAAGCACTTCGAAAGAAGGGTATTGGATGTGTCCAGTCACAAGACAGGGCTGCGCAGAAGAAGCCTCGTTTTTCCATTGATGAACTGGAGAAAGCGTTAAATGAAATGAACTAATTAATTCTAAAAAATAATATTGTACTCAAAATTATGAAGAGATTAAATTACCTCCTGAACGGATTGGCTGCTTTGGCCCTTGTCGTTTTGTTTTCCCAATGTGCCGGCAATACAAACAATCAATCGGTAAGCGCTCCTGCTCAGGCCAGCCTGTCAGGCATGAAGATTGCTTATGTTGAGATAGACACATTATTGGCCAAATACAATTTTTGCATTGACCTGAACGAAGCTATGGTGAAAAAGAGCGAGAACGTACGTCTGACTTTGAACCAGAAGGCTACGGAATTGGAAAAGCAAAAGCAGGAATTCCAGACCAAATATCAGAATAACGCTTATCTTTCGCAGGAAAGAGCCCAGCAGGAATATAATCGTATTGCCAAGCTGGAGCAGGATCTGCAGGCTTTGAGCAACAAGTTGCAGTCCGAATTGATGAGCGAGAACGAAAAGAATAGCCTGCAGTTGCGTGATTCTATCAATTCTTTCCTGAAG
>DXAV01000055.1 GCA_019116805.1 Candidatus Bacteroides merdavium
GCACTGGAACGGACGGTGCTTCGGAGGATGGTGAGGACGCTTTGGCAGGACAGCCCAGTAAGAAGAAAAAGGAGAAAGCGAAAGTGGACGAGGACGGCTACATGGCTTTCAAGATGCCTTGGTCTGTCAACGTAAACTATGGTTTCGGTATTTCAGAAGATCGTAGTGCGGAAATCAACAAGAAGAAGATGCGCTATCCCTACAAATATACGCAGAACCTCAGCATCAACGGTAATATCAAGATCTCCAACAAGTGGGCCATCAGCTTTAACTCGGGCTATGATTTCGATGCGAAGGAGATTGTACAGACAGCCTTCAATATAACACGCGACCTGCACTGTTTCAGCATGTCGGCCAGTCTTTCGCCCTTCGGTCGCTGGAAGTATTATAACTTCACCATCCGCGCCAATGCCAGCATCCTACAGGACCTGAAGTGGGAGCAGCGCAGTCAGACGCAGAGCAATATCCAGTGGTATTGATTTTTGGAGTTTGACAAAAGGATGCCTGTTTGAGGTTTTTTCTTGACAAAAATCTTGTCTGTATTTCTTTTTGCTTACGGGTGCTGTTTTTAGAGATGGCGAAATAGAGGCTCTCAAGGGGCTTCATGCCCACTATTCTGGCATTTCCTGCTTTGTTTTTCGGCAAAAGGTCATATGTGTTGGAGTAAAAGACCGTATCTTTTCATCCATTTGCCCCTATTTTATCGACCTTTTACCCTGCTTTTATGTCCGATTTGCCCACGTTTTGTGTTCGGTTTGCCCATATCTTGCGGACGTTTTGCCCAGCTTTTATGTTTGGAGAAACCTTGGAAGGTGTTTTTGTGTTCTAGTTTAATTGTAAATATTTCGATATCTTGTTGTGAAACAGGTAGAAACGTCTCCTCTTTTCCGTTCTTTTCCATCGCTCCCATCTTCGGGCCGAAAGAAACGATTCTCAGGGCCTTGGGAAATCAAAGTGTCAAAGTGTCAATCGGCTGGCCAGTAGCTTGTCGGAGCGGCTTTCCTGTCGGATAGTCCGACTGTTGGAAGGTAATCTTCTGTATATTTGGTCGGAAAGCAGATTGCCTTCAGAGCAAGGTTTTATATAAAATAATTTATAGAATAGTTTGGTTTATAAAATAAACTAGCTATCTTTGCCACAGAGTTCGAACCTGAAAACGGGATGATTGCATCCTGAAGTATAAAAACAGCATGTCGAAAACGTAAACAAGCAAGGAGGAAAACGTATGGAAGACCGTAAACTGAACGAGAAGGAAAGTCTGGAACTGATTACGCAGATGATTCGGAACACACGCCGCAATTTGGATGCAGGCGGAGGAAACATGTTTTTGTTGTGGGGATATGTAGGGGTAGTGGTTACGCTGGGTGTACTGGCTGTGTGGTATTTGACCGGAAATACCGTCGCCTTGTGGGGCTTTTGGGCCTTACCGGTAGTGGGATGGTCGCTATCTTGGTGGTTCGGGCGAAAGTGGCGGAAGGAAAGGGGAGCGAAGGACTATACCGACCGAATAGTGGGGCAGGTGTGGCAGATAGTTGGCATAGCCTGCTGCGCAGTGGCTGGGTTCGCCACACTCTATCATCGTTATGAAATGATTCTGCCCTTGTGTTGCTTGTTGGTTTCGCTCGGCAGCCTGCTTACGGGCATTATTATTCGCTATACGCTGTTTTCGGGTTTGCCTTCGTGTGGGTTTGCCTGGAGCCTAGAGCAGGTTTTCGAGGTGGCAACCGATGGGGCTTCCATGGACACGCTGATTATTTTTGTCCTTATTTTGCTGTTTTCGTTGGTTATTCCCGGTCATGTGTTGAACCGTCGTGTGCGCAAGGATGTTTCAAAAAAAGTGAGGTAAAGGATGAAAACGCGAGGTTTGGAAGGCTTTGTGCTTTCTAGGAAATTTGTGGTTTGTCTGTTGCTGGCCCAGTTTTTGCTGATGCCGGTGGCTACTGAAGATTTTCATTGGGCAGCCATCGGGGATATTATTGGTTATACTTTGTCTCATGCCTTTTTTCAACAGATGTATGCTTATAGTTGGGTGTTTCAGTGGGTGGCTTTGGGTGTATTGTTGGTGTTGGTTCTGAAACGTGACAGATGGGCAACGCGTTTGTTTATGTATTATGCGGGAACGGTTAATGTGCTTTATGCTGTCATCCAGAACGTTGCCTTGACCGAGAGACTTGGGCTGAGCATCGTGACGGTGAATGTGGTAATGATGGTATTTGTTGGCTGGATGTGGTTTCGGGCGGCTATGCAGGGTAGGGATGTGTTCACTTTCGATGGTCTGTCGTGGCGGACAGTGTGGATGATTCCTGTGGCTTTGTTCTGTTTATGGTGGCCTATGGATATGTATACAGCGCTACCTGTTGCTGATTGGCGGCTGTTCTTTACAGGAGCTTCGGGCATGGCTTACTGCTCAATGACACCCGTGCTGCTGACGGTTCTGTTGTTGAACAGAAAAAGTGGCGCAGCTTTGTTGCGTGCGTCAGCCTGTGTGGGATTTGTTATCGGCATTTACAATATGGCAAACTTTGCGAAGGATGCAGGTTTTTATTTAGGAATTTATCACTTACCTTTGCTGCTGCTGTCTTTGTACGCATTGTTTTGCGGTAAAACAAGAAAGGAACCGATATGTTTAGAGAACTGAACCCATTGCTTCATAGCGAGCTCCGCCTGGCCGTGATGTCGTTGCTCATCAGTGTGGAAGAGGCGGACTTTGTCTACATCCGCCAGCAGACGGGAGCCACGGCGGGCAACTTGAGTGTGCAGATAGACAAGTTGAGCAAGGTGGGTTATGTGAAGGTGACGAAAACCTTCAAGGGAAAGATGCCCTGCACGCTCTGCAAGATTACGCCTCAGGGAGTGGATGCCTTCGAGGAATATGTGGAGGCACTGAAAACGTATATCATGAAATAAGGAATTAAATGGATTTGCAATGAAAATACTGGTTACATACGCTGCTCAAGGCGAATTTACGGAACTGAAGTTCCCCGGCATGCGGGGAGGCGACGAGGTACAGGTGGGCTACCTGCGTACAGGCATCGGCAAGGTGAAGTCGGCCTATTACCTGACTGAAGCTCTCAACCGTCTGCAACCCGATTTGGTGATAAACATCGGTACGGCTGGTACGGTCAGCCACTGTGTGGGCGATATTTTTATCTGTCGTCGTTTTGTTGACCGAGACATGCAGAAGGTGAAAGGATTGGGCGTTGACTATCGCCTTGACGTGTCCGATCTGTTGGAGAAGAAAGGGTATTGTTGCCACTGGCAGGCGCGGGATGGCGTGTGCAACACGGGTGATTCCTTTCTGACCGGACTGGTGGACGTGGAGGGCGACGTGGTGGATATGGAGGCCTATGCCCAGGCTTGGGTGTGTCGTGCGAAGGAAGTGCCCTTTGTGGCGGTGAAGTATGTGACCGATGTTATCGGGCAAGACTCCGTGCGGCATTGGGAGGACAAGCTCTCCGATGCCTGTCTAGCACTGGAGACTTTCTTTGAGCAGACGGGTGGCGTCTGAGGAGAGGGGCTTTTCGCTTTCATCGGTTTTATCTATGGATATTATCGAATAATAGATTTTTTTGGATAAAGAGGCTTTCTTGTTTTCCCCTTAATTTTGCATCGTAAAATTAGAAACGATGTAACGATGAAAACAAATTCTATCCTCTCCATAGGCTCTGACGAAAAGACACGCTTCCACCGCATCCGCCTGTGTATGCTCCTTTCCGGCCTTTCGGTTTTTGCGCAGCTTTATTTGTTTCAACCTCTTTTGTCGGACTTGTGTCATGATTATGCCCTGTCGCCTGTATCCGGAAGCCTTTCCGTCTCGGCTTCGACGATAGGAATGGCCGTCGGATTGTTCGTGCTGGCCTTTAAGGCCGATGCTGTGTCGCGTGGCAGGCTGATGGGCTGGTCACTTATCGTTTCGAGTCTGTTGACACTACTTTCGGTATTTGCTTTCAACTATCCGCTTCTTCTGCTGGTCAATTTTCTGAAGGGCGCTGTTCTTGCGGGTGTTTCGGCTGTAGCTTTGGCCTATCTCACAGAGGAGGTGGATGCACGTGTCATCGGGCTGGCCATCAGTCTTTACCTGAGCGGCAACACCTTGGGCGGTATGGTCGGCCGTGTTTCGGGTACCTTACTGGCCGGATGGGCGGGCTGGCACGCGGCTGTACTGGTGATTGGCGTGGTCAGCCTGCTGCTGGGTCTGATTTTTGTCCGTTTACTTCCTGTATCGCAGAATTTTCGTCCTGCTTCTGTCCCGGTGAAGGTCAGACTGGGGCAGATGGCCCGTCTGTTGGGCGGCCGTAGTTTCGTGGGTGTTTATTTTATTGTAGCTTTGTTGATGGGAGTTTTTGTGAGTGTTTACAATTACCTGTCTTTTTTGCTGGAGTCGCCTGTGTTCGGGCTTCCCCACTACGTGGTGGCAGGGGTATTCCTGATGTACACTGCCGGGGTGGCGGGTTCGGTGGTGACGGGCCGTCTGTCCGACCGTTATAGTCCTTATACCCTACTGCGTCTTTCGATGGTGTTGATGCTTGTCGGACTTTCGTTTTTGCTGATTATGCGTCTGGGATATATCATTTTGGGCTTGGGTATCTTGACATTTGCTTTCTTCAGTACCCATACCATGGCCAGCCGTATTGTCTCGATGCGGGCGAACGAGGCGCGGAGCAGTGCTACCAGCCTGTATTGGCTCTTTTATTACGCAGGTTCCAGTTTGCTAGGTTCTGCTACGGGCGTCTGGCTTTCCGATTATGGATGGGAAGGTTTTGTGGCCGCACTGAGCGTGTTGGTCGGTGTGGCGTTTGTAGTGTCATGCGTGGCATTACCTATGTATCGGATAACTTTGAAACTGATGAGGCATCGTATTTGAATTGCATCGATCTGATTACTGGCGTTGTGACTTCTCTGAATATCAATTTTCTCCAAGTTATGGCTTCGCTGCGGACATCGGCGTGAAGAATGGATACAGCTATATTCCTGGCCTTCCCAATAATCGTGTTATGGTGATATTGGGGAAACTATCTATTTTAGGGTATTATAGGAAAGAATGTGGTAAGTAATACTTGCGGCCAAGGCTAGTAGCAATACTTTTAACCACACCTGTGGTAAGAGGAACACTACACAATAAAGGATAGTGAGCCACGTCAGGGCGACAGAAATGATTTTGGCATGAAGCGGTATGGCTTTATGTTCGCGGAAATTGCGGATATAGGGACCAAGCTGCTTCTGTCGTAGCAGCCAGTTGTACAGGCGGGGTGAACCGCGGAAGTAGAGGGCTGCCGTTAGTAGCAGGAAGGGAGTTGTGGGAAGCAGAGGCAGGAAGATACCTGCAATACCCAACCCCAGTGACAGGCTTCCTAAAATGATGCAGATTACTTTCATGGCGCAAATGTAGAAAAAATAACGAAGAAATTCGTATTTTTGCCGCTGCATCGAGGTGACATCAGATGCCGAATTCATGTAGGATCATTTATTTTAGTAAGCGTATTAAACCTATGTACACAGTAGTCAAACGCATGGAGGTGTCGGCTGCCCACAGCTTGTGCCTCTCTTATCCCAGCAAGTGTGAGAATCTGCATGGTCACAACTGGATTATCACCGTCTGGTGCCGTTCGCGTGAACTCAACCAGGACGGCATGGTAGTTGATTTCAGTCATATCAAGCAAGTGGTGATGGGGCAGCTGGATCACAAAAACTTGAACGAAGTCATCCCCTGTAATCCCACGGCTGAGAATATAGCTCGCTGGATATGTGAGCAGATACCTACCTGTTTCAAAGTGGAGGTACAGGAGTCTGAAGGAAACACGGCCATCTATGAGAAAGATTAACGAGATATTCTACAGTCTGCAGGGGGAGGGATTCCACACGGGTACTCCCGCCGTGTTTGTGCGCTTCTCGGGTTGCAACTTGAAGTGTACCTTCTGTGATACGCGTCATGAAGATGGTATGCTGATGACCGACGAGGCTATCTTGGCTGAGGTGCAAAAGTATCCCGCCCGTATGGTGATACTGACAGGTGGTGAGCCTTCACTTTGGATTGACGAGGCATTCATTGCTCTTCTGCACCGTGCCGGCAAATATATCTGTATCGAGACCAATGGTACTCGTCCTTTACCCGAGGGGATAGACTGGGTGACCTGCTCGCCCAAGCAGGGAGGCGTGCTGAAACTGGCTCGTATGGATGAGGTGAAGGTGGTGTACGAGGGGCAGGACCTAATGCCTTACGAGCAATTGCCTGCTGCGCACTTCTTCCTGCAACCCTGTTCATGCCGGAATACAGCCGAAACGGTGGCTTGTGTGCTGGCGCATCCGCGGTGGCGACTCAGCTTGCAGACACACAAATTGATAAGTATTCCGTAGGGATTTTACGTTGATCCCGATTAACTTGTCCGACTTTTGTCCGACCTCTAAATGAATAGAAGCCGTAACTTATTCAGTTACAGCTTCTTATCCTTGCACGGGAAGAGAGGCTCGAACTCCCGACACTCGGTTTTGGAGACCGATGCTCTACCAACTGAGCTATTCCCGTGTTTGCGGCTGCAAAGGTAGTAGAAAGTTTTGAATATACAAGCGTATTGGGGGATAAAGTTGCTCAAAGCATTTGCAGATCCTGATACATAACGAGATAAATCGCTGCTTTCTTCTCCAATGCCAACGGATAGGCCCGTGAGGAGGAGGGCATGCGATAGAGGCGCATAGGCCGACCGTTAGTCAGAAATTCGGTGAAGTCGCCTACCTTAGGAGCTGTGAGACCGAATTGAGTACATAGGGTTTCGGTAGCTTTCTCGCCTGTGGTAACAATGGCGCGGCATTGGGGCAGCTTGTTGAGCATCGCGTGTATGTCGGTAGGTTGTACTACTTCAAGAAACTTGTCGGATGCATTGTCCTGTAAGCGACGAACAGCTGTGGCGGTATCGAATAGGGCGATACCTTTTTCGCGTAGGAAAACAATGAGTTTTTCCTTAGAAAAGGCCTTTTCTCCGTTGGCAACAAAATGCTCTTTATTGCCGAAGAAGATGAGGCCTACGATGCGCCACATGTCGTTGTTCCAATTAGGATAATAGAACTCCATCGACCAGCGTTTACGTTGCGGCGGGAAACTACCCAGCATCAGCAGGTGTGCATTCTCGGGCAGGAAAGGATCTAGAGGATGCAGTTCTATGTTCATTGGCAGGTTTTTATTTCTTGTTCTCTGTGTCTTTGTCTTTTTTCTTACTTTCCTTTTTGGCCAACATCACAACGTTGTAAACATATTCAGTCATCCATTGTTCTGAATAACCTAGGCGTTCTTTATACTGGCGTACGGCAGCAGCTGTCTTGTGCACGTCATCCTTCTTCCATACGGTTTTGGTACAGACGTCGTGTACCGTTTTTTCTGTCATGGTGCGTAGGGCGCCTTTGAAGATGGATGGCATACGGAACTTCCACTGCATCAGGTTACCCATTAACATCATCAAATCGTTGAGAAATCCTTGGTACATGAAAAGATAGGCCTGTACATCATTCTGTGTACGGCAGTGCTTCTTGATGGAAGTATCGATTTCCTTGAAGAAATTTTCACTCAGGTTGTAATCCTGTATCAGCATCTTCTTGGAAGCTACCTTCTCGGCTTGTCCCAGTCGTCCTCCTTGAGTCGGAATCTTGAACAAACGCTTGAAGTTGGCTACATCGGGTACGAAGCGGATGTTAGTGATTCCTAAGTTGGCTGCTATGACGGATTGGAAATAGACACGTGTCAGCAGAGCAAAATCTTCTACATTTTTTGAGGAGACCTCTCCGGTATTCTTTTTGAATAAGTTAGCAAATATTCCCATGTTTCTTTATGTAATTTTTTAGTTGTGGCGCAAAATTACGAAATAAGTTGATTTACACCAATATTGTACAGAGCTTATTTCTCAACTTTCTCCTGCCAGCAATCCAGATGGTCGGTCAATTCTTCCATTCGTCCGGCAGTGAAGACGGGATCTTTAATGCCGTTACGCTTCTGCGTGCGATAGTCATCGAGCAACTTGAAAGCATATTTGCCTAGAAGACTGATGGCAATCAGGTTACAGAGAGTCATCAGCCCCATAGTGATGTCTGCCAATCCCCACGCCATTTCCAATGTGGCCAGTGCACCGAACAGTACCATGACACTCACCAACAAGCGATAGGCAGTCAGAACCCATTTTCGACGAGTAAGGTAACGGATGTTGGCTTCTCCGTAATAGTAGTTACCCAAAATACTGCTGAAAGCGAAAAAGAACAGGGCTATGGCTACAAAAATACTTCCAGAAGGTCCTATTTCGTTAGTCAGAGCACGTTGGGTGAGCTGGACACCGTTGGCCGATCCGTCTAACGGGGTACCGCTGAAGAGAATAATGAAAGCTGTGCAGGTGCAGATGAGCAGTGTATCAGTGAATACACCCAGTGTTTGGATAAGTCCTTGCTTCACAGGGTGGGTAACGTGGGCTGTAGCTGCTACGTTGGGTGCTGAACCCATACCTGCTTCGTTGCTGAAGAGTCCTCGCTTGATGCCTTGCATGAGAGCTGCGCCTATACCGCCTCCCAGTCCTTGTTCCCAACCAAAGGCGTGGTTGATGATCAGGTTGATGACGGCTGGTAGTTCGGAGATATTCAATAGGACAATGCTAAGAGCCAGTGCGACGTATCCCAACGCCATAATCGGTACCATGATACTGCTGACCTTAGCTATGCGCTGTACGCCTCCGAAGATGATGAGGAGGGTCAGGACGGTGAGAACACCTCCTACAATAGCATGGTTGAAGCCGAAGGCGTTTTCGAACGCAGCACAAAGCGTGTTACTCTGAACCGAATTAAAAGCAAAACCAAAAGTGACAGTGATAAGTACGGCAAACAGAGCACCCATCCAGGGCTGTTTCAAGCCTTTCTTCATGTAATAGGCAGGGCCGCCGATGTATGAATCTTTGTCTTTTTCTTTGTAAAGTTGCGCCAAGGTGGATTCTACAAATGAACTGGAGGCTCCGAATAGGGCAATGACCCACATCCAGAATACAGCTCCAGGGCCGCCTACGGCAATGGCAGTAGCCACACCGGCCAAATTGCCGGTACCTACGCGACTGGCTATCGAGATAGCGAATGCTTGAAAAGAAGATATGTGTTTGGTGTTCTTGTCTGTTCCTGCTGAATCACTCAACAGACGCAGCATCTCCTTGAACATGCGGAACTGGACAAAATGAGTTTTCAAGGTGAACCATACGGCGCATCCCAATAAAATAGCAATGAGGATGTACGTCCAAAGTACATGATTGATCAGATTGATTATTTCCATGAATATTATGTTGGATGTTCTTATTTTTTCTAATCTGACAGTTTTTATCCCTTCAGACGAAAATGAAACTTGTGGCCTTCGAATACAGTCTCCACAATACCATAACGGATGAACTTGGCCAACAGATGCTCGGCTGCCCGGCGTGAGAGATGAGCCAGACGGCAATAGCGGTTCAGAGACAGCTGATCGTTTTGCTCCAGCAGGTCAAGTAACAATTGTTCTCGTTCGGTGTATTCCATCAGTTCACCGACAGGGCTTCCGCTCTGCTGCCATACACGCAGGTGAATCGGCGTAGCCAAGATATTTTCGTCCTTGATACGCAGATAGGCCAGGTATTTCCCTGATTCATCTTTGGCATATATCGGTTTCTGTTGGCTTTCTTCGACTTGTACCATCAAGATGCTACGTCCTTCTACAAGGTAGGTTTGCATGTTGTATTTGACGGTGGGGTTACAATAAAGGTCCGCTGCCGCTTCAATCATATATTTTTCTTCCTCGGATCGTATGCCGGCAATCCGTCCGTTGTCTTTTACGCCAATCAGTAATCGTCCTCCTTCTGTGTTGGCAAAGGCGGAAAGAGTTTTCGCTATTTTGCGGGCATCAGATATTTCGAATTTGAAATCCTGTTGCTGGTGTTCGCCTTCGGCAATCAAGGTATGTATATAGTCGGTGTCTGTCAGAAGTTTCATGGCTACAAAAGTAGGGAAAAAACACTGATTATTTATTTTTTAGCTCAAAATTGCAGGTATAGTAAAAAAAAATATTCTTTTTATGCGTTTATTTCGCAAAAGAGTGTATTTTTGCCGTACATTATTAACAAGTAAATACTTAAAGGGATTATGAAAGAATTAGTAGAAAAGGTTGCTGAGTTATATGCAGCATTTGAGAAGGATGCAAAAGCACAGGTCGAAAATGGAAATAAAGCTGCCGGAACACGTGCACGTAAAGCTTCATTGGAAATTGAAAAAGCAATGAAGGCTTTCCGTAAAGCATCTTTGGAAGCTGCAAAATAAGTATAGCAGACAAAACAAATGAAAGAAGGTGGATGGTCGTTTGGACAATATCCACCTTCTTTTATTTTATTGATAGGAAGTCGTTTCTTGAAGTGCTTGAAACACACGGTCCCACTGTTCGCAGAATGTCTGCATGGAGGGGAAAAGCAGGTTGGCCCCCGCATCGAGCAAAATATGTCCGTCCAATGGTCCAGTATTGACAGCAATAGTGAAAATTCCTGCAGCTACGCCAGCTTGTATGCCGATGGGGGCATTTTCGACGACGATTGCTTCATTGGGGGCTACATGAGCCTTCTCTAGTCCCATCAAATAAGGCTCCGGATGAGGTTTGCCGTATTTGACATCAAAGGCTGTAACCATGTGAGCTCGGTCGAACGTGTCAGGGTAGTTGTGGTTCAATCGGTCGAGTAAGGATGTTTGTCCTGAGCCGGTGACCAATACGGGGGTAAGTCCGCAAGCCTTCACTTTTTGCATCAATTCCCAGGCCCCTTTCATGCGTTCGGGTTCGGGATGCTTGTTGAACTCACGGCTTTTTTCAGTATATATTTCTTCAATCATTTCGGGAGTGGCATCTTTTCCGAACTGCCTTTGATATACAATGTTGATTGTTGATGCTCCCGTACGTCCTTCGTGCAGAAAAGCTTCTTCGCGGCTCAAGTGGAGGCCATGACGCTCCATTACCGTGTGCCAGGCATCGGCATGATAGGGCATGGAATCGAACAGCACTCCGTCCATGTCGAACAGTACTGCTTTGAGACGGATACAAGAATGCCCGCTATCTTTAAGATAGCGGGCTATGGATTGATGAATGGAATTCATAGAGCTTACAGTCTTGCACGGATAGCTTTGGATTCTTCTTCGTAACCAGGCTTGTTAAGGAGGGCAAACATGTTCTTCTTATAGGCCTCTACACCCGGCTGATTGAAGGTGTTGACTCCCAGTAGATAGCCACTGATTCCACAAGCTTTTTCGAAGAAATAGAGCAGACCTCCGATACATTCTTCGCTCAAGGTCGGTACAGAAATACGCATGTTAGGTACTCCGCCGTCCACGTGAGCTAGTTGGGTGCCCAATTCGGCCATCTTGTTGACTTCATCTACGCGCTTACCAGCCAAGAAATTAAGGCCGTCCAGGTTTTCTACATCACTGGGTACTTCCAGTTTATGAGTCGATTGTTCAACTGAGATTACGGTTTCGTAAATGGTACGTTCTCCTTCTTGGATCCATTGACCCATGGAGTGAAGGTCGGTTGAAAAATCTACGGCAGCAGGGAAGATTCCCTTACCTTCCTTGCCTTCAGACTCACCATATAATTGCTTCCACCATTCGTTGACGTAATGAAGTTTCGGGTTGAAGTTAACAAGGATTTCAATCTTCTTGCCATTCTTGTACAATTCGTTCCGGGTAGCGGCATACAAAGCGGCAGGGTTCTGTTCGAAAGGAATGTCCGCACCACAGGCCTTCTCCATTTCAACAGCACCAGCCACCAGTTTGTCGATATCAAAGCCGGCTACGGCGATAGGAAGCAAACCTACTGGAGTCAGTACAGAGAAACGTCCGCCTACATTGTCGGGAATGATAAACGACTTGTAACCTTCCTTGTCAGCCGTAACGCGTGCTGCACCTTTCTTGGCGTCTGTAATGGCTACAATGACTTTTTTGGCCATTTCTTTGCCGCGCTGGTCTTCACATTGCTTTTTCAACAGGCGGAAAGCAAGTGCTGTCTCGGTAGTTGTACCTGACTTGGAAATATTGATGACGCCGAAATTCTTGTCTTTCAGATATTCAGTGAGTTCGTATAAGTAGTCTTCACCAATATTGTGACCGGCAAAAAGAATGATGGGGCTGTTTTTCTTTTCCTGTAACCAGACAAAACTATTTGAAAGTGCTTCGATGACCGCACGTGCACCCAGATAGCTTCCTCCAATGCCAGCTACGATTACAACTTCACAATTCTCGCGTAATATTTGGGCTGTAGCTTTCAGGTCGTCCAGGTGTTCTTTTGTGATGGATGATGGCAGGTGAAGCCAACCTAAAAAGTCGTTACCTTGGCAGGTGCCGTTTTCCAAAGCATCTTGTGCTTCTTTTACTTTTGATTCGTAAGCGGCAACGTTTTCTTTGGAAATAAATCCAAATGTCTTTTCAATGTTTAAACTAATCATACTATCTTAATTTAAAAAATTATCTGAAAGAATCTGTCAGCAATTTGATTTCTATCATGGGTGATATCCGTTCATACAGAATATTATAAACAGCATCCACGATAGGCATGTTGACATGATAGTGTTTGTTGATTTCTTTGATACATTTGGTCCCATAATAGCCTTCAGCAATCATTTCCATTTCTATCTGGGCACTTTTCACCGAATAGCCTTTTCCTATCATAGTACCAAAAGTACGATTACGGCTGAAGTTGGAGTAACCTGTTACGAGTAAATCACCTAAATAGGCCGAATCGTTGACATTACGATCAAGCGGATGGACTGTTTGTAGGAAGCGGTTCATCTCTTGTACGGCATTCGAAATGAGTACAGCCTGAAAATTATCGCCATATTTCAAACCATTGCAAATACCGGCAGCAATGGCATAAACGTTTTTCAATACCGAACCGTATTCAATCCCTGCTACATCATTGCTGACCGAAGTTTTAATATAAGAACAGCTGAGATGACGGGCAAAGATGGATGCTTTTTCAATGTCGGGACAAGCAATGGTGAGATAGGACAGACGCTCAAGTGCCACTTCTTCAGCATGGCAAGGTCCTGCTACTACAGCTATATTTTCAGTTGGTACACCATATTCTTTGGTGAAGTATTCGGATACAATCAAGTTATCATCGGGGACGATACCCTTGATGGCTGTAATGATAAATTTGTCTTTAATCTTCGTCTTCAGCTTCTTTAAATGAGATTTGAGATAAGGCGAAGGCGTAACAAATATCAGTGTATCGGATGTTTTCACTACATCGTTGATGTTCGAACTGAAATTGATTCGCTTGGTATCGAACTTGACGCCTGTCAGATAGGCGGGGTTATGGCCTAGCCGCTTGAAGTCGGCAATACGGTCGTCGCGCCGCATGTACCAATTAATCGACTCTGCCTGATTGAGCACCATTTTGGCAATGGCTGTTGCCCAACTTCCTCCGCCCATGATGGCTATCTTTCCAGGAACTTTCATCTCTATTTTGTTAGTTCTTCAATCTTTCTATCCAACCGGCCACGTCGTTTACGCTCGGATTGGTCAATTCCAACTTGTATTTCTTATTGATGCCGCAAATGTCCATGTGCAGTTTCTGAGGGTTAACTTCTGCCATGTCGCTCACTTGATTATAACCGGCTTTCTGAATGACTGGTACCCATGCTTCGGGGATGCCGAGTTCGGTATATTTGGCCGATGCGTCTTTGGGAGCCACCTTTTCGGGACGCATCTGCGGGAAGAGCAGTATTTCCTGGATATAGGATTTGCCTGTCATCAGCATGACCAGGCGGTCGATACCGATACCGATACCCGATGTGGGAGGCATGCCGTATTGCAGGGCTTTTAAGAAGTCCTGGTCGATGAACATGGCTTCGTCGTCGCCCTTCTCGCTCAGGCGCAGCTGCTCCTTGAAACGTTCTTCCTGGTCAATGGGGTCGTTCAGCTCGCTATAAGCGTTGGCTAGTTCCTTACCGTTCACCATCAGCTCGAATCGTTCGGTTAGGCCCGGTTTGCTACGGTGCATCTTGGTCAACGGACTCATTTCGACAGGGTAGTCGGTGATGAAGGTCGGCTGGATGAAGGTCCCTTCACAAAATTCTCCGAAGATTTCATCGATGAGCTTGCCCTTGCCCATGGTGTCGTCGATTTCCATCTTCAGTTCCTTGCAAATCTGGCGGATTTCCTCTTCACTCTTGCCGTTGAGGTCGTAACCAGTCTTTTCCTTGATGGCATCGAGGATGGGCAGACGGCGGTAGGGAGCTTTGAAGCTGATTGTCTTGCCGTCGATGACGGTTTCGCTACAACCGTTTACGGCAATGCAGATACGCTCCAACAGCTTTTCTGTAAAACTCATCATCCAGTTATAGTCTTTATACTGTACATAGAGTTCCATGCAAGTGAATTCGGGGTTGTGTGTGCGGTCCATACCTTCGTTGCGGAAGTTCTTTCCAATTTCGTAAACGCCCTCAAATCCGCCTACGATGAGTCTCTTCAAGTAAAGCTCGGTGGCGATACGCAGGTAGAGGTCAATGTCCAACGAATTGTGGTGGGTGATGAACGGACGGGCGCTTGCACCGCCGGGGATAGACTGGAGAATGGGGGTCTCCACTTCGGTATAGCCGGCTTCATCGAGGGCGGCACGCATGGTCGAGATGACTTTGGTACGTTTCAAGAAAGTTTCCTTGACGCCGTCGTTTACGATGAGGTCTACGTAGCGTTGGCGGTAACGGAGTTCAGGATCTTCGAACGAGTCGTAAGCCACTCCATCCTTGTATTTCACGATGGGCAGAGGCTTGAGGCTCTTGGCGAGTACGGTCAGCTTCTTGGCATGAACGCTAATTTCGCCCATCTGGGTGCGGAAGACAAAGCCTTCGATGCCGATGAAGTCGCCTAAGTCGAGCAAACGTTTGAACACGGTGGTGTACATGTCCTTATTTTCATCGGGACAGATGTCGTCGCGGGTAATGTACACCTGGATACGACCTTTGGAGTCCTGCAATTCGATGAAAGAGGCTTTCCCCATAATACGACGGCTCATCATACGTCCGGCGATGGACACTTGGCGAGGCTCGTCTTCGTCTTTGAATTCAGCTTTTATATCTGTAGAGAAAGCGTTGGTTACATACTCTGCTGCGGGATAGGGGTTGATGCCCATCGCGCGAAGTTCATTCATGCTGTTACGGCGAATGATTTCCTGTTCACTTAGTTCTAAAACGTTCATATCGTTAATTTTCACTCAATTTGGGTACAAAAATACGAAACATTTTTCACATTCGCATGCTTTTTCGTTAAAATGCAAGATGCCAGGAGGCCTATGCAAGTGAAAAATGGTCAGAAAATGCTGACGGCTGTCTTCGTGGTGAGCAGTTCGAGTGCCTTCAGTCCCATTACTGAATTGCCTTTCTTGTTGAGCCGAGGGCTCCAAACAGCCACTGAATATTGTCGCGGACAGATGGCGGCGATACCTCCTCCTACACCACTTTTACCCGGTAGCCCTACCAGGTAGGAAAATTCACCGGCTTCATCGTAAAAACCGCAGGTTTGCATGATGGCATTGATGCGTTTCACCTGCGAGGTGGTGAGTTCGGTTCCGTCGAAACTGAAAGCGTGCGTGTGGTCTGCAAAGGGCAGGAAGGCGCGTGACAATTCGCGGCAATTCATCTTGACCGAACACTGGCGGAAATAGAAGCGGAGTACGCGTTCTACGTCGTTTTCGATGTTGCCATAATACTTCAGCATGTTCACGATAGCAGCATTCAGGTAACCGTTGTCACGTTCCGAGGCAGCCATGCTTTCGTCGTATTGGATGGAGTCACATTCACAGAGGCTGCGTACAAAGGATAGGTATTCACGTTCGGGATATTCCAGTGTTGAAAGAAGAATGTCGGTCATGACCAGTGCGCCTGCATTGATGAGAGGATTACGTGGGATGCCATGTTCCAGTTCCAGTTGGAAAATGGAGTTGAATGCGTTACCCGAAGGCTCCACACCGATGCGTTGCCAAAGACGGTCGTTCAGTCGGGCAAAACCCATGGCCAGTGCAAAGACTTTCGAAATACTCTGGATGGTAAATCGTTCGTTACAATCGCCCATGGCATAATCTTGTCCGTCGAGGGTATGCAGGCAGATACCGTATCGGTCGGGGTTCACCTTTTGCAGATCGGGGATATAGGAGGCTGGTTCCCCCTGTTGGGAGTACGGTTGTATTTCCTGATAAATTTCTTGAAGAATTTGATCGTAATTCATGACTGTTAGGTTTGGATTTCCAAAAAATTAGAAACGTACTTGCACTTGGGTTTGTAGTAAATTGGAGCTTTCACCAAGGTGTGGATCGCAATAAGTGTATTGTACTTGAAGACGGCATTTGGGATAAAACCACCATTGCAGGCCAGCTATATAGTTGGTTTGCTTATTATCTGTAGTCTTGTTTTTGTTGAAATAGTCATAGGAAGCGATGAAGTCCAGCTTGTTGCCGATGAGATGTACGTTGGCCGTGGCATAATAGCCGTCGCTCTTCACGTTACCGTCTTTACCGGCTAGGTATTCACTACGCAGATCAAACTGCTTGAGCTTAATTTTGAGGCCTGCTGCCCAACGGTTACGTGTATAACTGTCGCCTACTTTAATGTCAGGATTTATGTTGGAAATGGCTACAGCGCATCCTTTTCCTTTGATGAAAGAACCGCCTACTGATAGCCATTTCGACGGGTTAATCATCAAGTTTCCTACGATGTCCTTCTGGTGGTTCCCGTCCTTGAGGTTGATACCCTGTCCGTTCATGACGGCCACTTTGTAGCTCAGCAGATTTTTGAAGAGGTCGCCATATATCATCAGACCCATGTCGCGGCCGGTAGTCGAGCCGTAGAGTGGGTCGCTTCCGTTGTATCCGGCCAGGTAGTTGGTAGCCTGTGAGTTGACGTTGATCAGCTCGAGGACACTGGGTGACATGGGGTTTTCTATGGAATACATCGTCTTGAACTGGCCGATGCGTACGCTGATTTCCGGCAGGAAATGATATTCAGTGTACATTTCCAGCACCTTGGGCGAATTGGCCAGGCTGTACATGAAGTAACACGACCAGCGGTCGGTGATGCGTCCGCGGGCCATGAGAATGGCACGTTTAATATCAAATGTATTAGTTTTATTTGTGGGTTGGTCATTGTAGGTATATCCAAGTTGGATGTATCCTTCTAGTGTGATTCGCTCTTTCAACGTGTTTGCAATATTGTTCAGTGTATGGGGCTGTGGTTTTTTCTTTTCTTCTTGTTTCTCTTGTGCAGCGGTCGAGGCTATAAAAGCACAGGCAAACCATAGTATCAGCAGTTTTTTCATAAGGCATTAAAAAAAGAAAGAGGGCGTATCGAAGTGGACACACCCTCTTTCGGTTGGTGATTATGTTTTATTCGTTGATAGCTGCAATACCCGGAAGAACTTTTCCTTCGATAGCTTCGAGCAATGCACCACCACCGGTCGATACGTAAGATACGCCGTTGGCCAGACCGAACTTGTTGACACAAGCTACAGAATCGCCACCACCTACCAGTGAGAAAGCACCGTTCTTCGTTGCCTCTACGATAGCTTCACCTACAGCACGAGAACCGTGTGTAAAGTTGTCGAATTCGAATACACCAGTCGGGCCGTTCCACAGGATAGTCTTGGAACTTTTAATGACATCAGCGAAAGCTTTCTCACTCTCAGGACCTATGTCAAGACCTTCCCATCCGTCAGGAATTTCGTTTACTTTGCAGAACTGGGTGTTGGCGTCGTTCGAGAAAGAGTCTGCAATTTTGGCATCGGTAGCCAATACCAGGTTCACACCTTTTTCCTTGGCTTCCTTCATCAGGTCGAGAGCCAAATCGAGTTTGTCGTCCTCGCAGATGGAGATACCGATTTTACCACCCATAGCCTTGGTGAATGTATAGGTCATACCGCCGGCAATGATGAGGTTATCTACCTTGTTCAACAGGTTCTCGATGATTTCGATCTTAGAAGAAACCTTTGAACCACCCATGATGGCAGTGAAAGGACGATGAATGTCGTTCAGCACTTTGTCAACGGCCTTTACTTCTTTCTCCATCAGGTAACCAAACATTTTGTGGTCTTTGTCAAAATATTGTGCGATGAGTGCTGTAGAAGCGTGTGCGCGGTGAGCGGTACCGAAAGCATCGTTCACGTAGCAGTCGGCATACGAAGCCAGTTTCTTGGTAAATTCTTTCTGGCTTTCTTTTACCTTGGCTTTAGCAGCTTTCTTCTCTTCGTCGGTAGCGTCTTCGGCCAGGCCACGGGGCTTGCCTTCCTCTTCTGCATAGAAACGCAGGTTTTCCAGCAGGAGGGCTTCACCCGGTTGCAGAGCGGCGGCCTTTACGGCAGCTTCTTCGCCCATACAGTCGTTAGCGAACTGAACTTCAATGCCCAACAGCTCGTTCAGGTGGTTCAGAATGTGTTTCAGGGAGAATTTTTCGGCTACACCTTTCGGACGACCCAGGTGAGAGCCGATTATCAAACTACCGCCATCGGCCAAAATCTTCTTCAGTGTAGGAAGAGCGGCACGCATACGGGTATCATCTGTGATGTTGAAATTCTCGTCCAGGGGCACATTGAAGTCCACGCGGACGAATGCCTTCTTACCGGCAAAGTTGAATTGATCAATTGTCATAATGCTCTATTTTATTTAAAAGTGTTACGAATCTTCTCGCTTTACTTGCCCGCAAAGTTAGCATTATTTTCTGTAATATGTTCGCAACGGGCGCTTTTTTAAATCTTGAATGTTAAAAATATGTAGGATATTCCCCTGTAAATTAACTCTTCATCTCTTTTACTCCCGTTCTTTTTTCGTAATCTTTGCAGAACATCTTCAGGCCGCAGGCATCGCATTGGGGTGTACGTGCCTGGCACACGTAGCGTCCGTGCAGGATGAGCCAGTGGTGGGCGATGGGGATGTCAGTCTCGGGGATGTGCTTGGTCAGCTCCTTTTCCACGCTCAGTGGGGTGGTGCAGCCTGGCCCTACTAGTCCCAGCCGGTGGCTGACGCGGAAGACGTGTGTATCCACCGCCATGGCGGCCTTGTTGAACACGACCGACTGGATGACGTTGGCTGTTTTGCGTCCCACGCCAGGCAGCTTGACGAGCTCCTCCAGTGTGTCGGGCACCTGGCTTCCGAAGTCTTTGACCAGCATTTGTGCCATGCCCACCAGGTGGCGGGCCTTGTTGTTAGGGTAGGACACGCTACGGATGTACTCGAATATTACCTCGGGTATACTGGCGGCCAGCGCTTCGGGAGTGGGGAAGTCGTGGAAGAGCGGGGGAGTGATCATGTTGACCCGTTTGTCCGTACATTGGGCCGATAGTATGACGGCGATGAGCAGCTCGAAGGGGGTGTTGTAGTGCAGCTCCGTTTCGGCCACGGGGCGGTTCTCCCTGAACCAGGCCAGTATTTTTTCGTATCGTTCTTTCTTTCTCATCTCAGTTTGTTTTGGTGGTAATGGGGCGCCACTTTCAGGTTAAAATACAGCATGGACACTACCGTCAGGCAGGCGCCGAAGAGGTAAGCTTTGTCGAAGGTGCTGATTTCGGCAATGTATCCGCCGGCCAGCATGCCGATGCCGATGCCCACGTCCCATGATGTCAGGTAGGTCGAGGTGGCCGTGCCGCGCTGGCTGTTGGGTGCCAGATTGACGAACAGGGTATTGTAGGCGGGAAACATGGTGCCGAAGCCGATGCCCAGCAGCAGGGCGATGGTGAAGAACACCACTATACAGGCCTGACTGTCCCAGCGGATGATATAGACGCAAGCGGCCAGTAGGAAGAAACTGAACACCACCAGTACCAGTCCTGCAGATATTACTTGCGTAATCTTTCCTTTGTCCACCAGCCGACCGGAGAAGAGTCGCGACACAGCCATACCCAGTGCCATGAAAGTGAAGAAGAAGCCTGTAGAGGCGTCTATCTCAATCTGGCGGGCATACATAGCCACGTAGTTAGTCGTCATGCCGTAGGGGATGGACAGAAGCAGGAGGCTAGCTCCGGCAGGAAGTCCTTTGAGCAAGATGAAGCGGTCGAGCGAGATGGGGTCGCGTTTTACGGGCGGCTTGTAGGGCGTCTTGACCAGTGAAGCACAACAGAAGCCGGCCAGACACGAACCCAGCGAGGCGCAGAATATCCACGTGTAGCCGATGCCCGCATCATGCAGAAAGAGGCCCGTCATGGGACCGATAGACATGGCAATGTTGTTGGCCAGCCCGTAGTAGCCCAGTCCTTCGCCACGGCGCGACGAAGGCATGATGTCGATGACCACCGTATTGCCACCTACCGTCACCATACCGAATGATACGCCGTGGACGATGCGCAGGG